>NZ_PXUD01000040.1:0-36462 GCF_003390965.1 Salinivibrio sp. HTSP | reverse complement strand
CTTGGCTGTTTTGCCGTTGTTAGCGCGGCTTGCCGTGCCAACGAGAAGCGAATTATAGAGACTTGTTTTTTTGATGCAAGCGTTTTTGTTCAAAAAAATCTAACTGTGCAAATAATCGCCAAGACACTATTTGCATGTCGTTTTAACGATTAGCAAGCCAACCGGGTATATCAGCGATAGAGTCAACAACGTCAGTTGCTAATGCGACGCCTTGTTCGGTGACAGGTTTACCTGAACGCACTAGCAAACGGGTTGTAACCCCTGCACACTCTGCGGCTTTCATATCATCCGCTTTATCTCCCACCATCACCGAGCGTGACATATCAATGTCGAGCTCTTGCTGGGCATCAATCAACATACCCGGCTTGGGTTTGCGACAATCGCAATCAATTCGATACTCACCGACTCCTTCACTGGCATGATGGGGGCAGTAATATATCCCATCAAAATCGACACCTTTATCAGCAAAGTTCCAATCCATCCATTCGGTCAATTGCAAAAAATCTTGCTCCGAAAAGTAGCCTCTTGCGATACCGGCTTGATTGGTCACCAGTACGAGTAAATAGCCGCTTTCTTTCAGCGCCCTACATGCGTCGAACACACCCTCAATATATTCAAAGCTATCGATACTAGACACATAACCGTGATCGACATTAACGACACCATCACGATCGATAAAAACGGCTGGAAGACTCACGCGTTGTTCCCCTCGGTAAATAATGTTGAGATTATGTCACGCCCAAGACTGACTTGCATCCATACTCCCCTCTTCTATCACATGCTAGAGTATATCCACGTTGTTTTAGGTTTATTTGGTTATGTGTTCCCCGTTTTCTATCACCCCAATCGGCACGCTTTACTCTCCTTTTAAAGAGAAGTTTGCGGTACCTCGTCAACCTGGTTTAGCGCCGAGTGCACTGGCTTATCTCTGCTTACAGGGGGATGCCAATCAGATCGACGCCGTACGAGGGATTGAACAATACTCTCACCTTTGGTTGCTTTTTCTTTTTGATCAGAACTTAGATAAGGGATGGCGCCCTACCGTCCGGCCACCTCGTTTAGGGGGGAATGAGAAAATGGGTGTGTTTGCCAGCCGGGCTACATTTCGTCCTAATGGCATTGGTATGTCGGCGGTAGAGCTGGTTGATGTCACTCAAGATAGCGGGCAAGTAACCTTGGTATTACGAGGGTGCGATCTTGTTGACCAAACCCCGATTGTCGATATTAAGCCCTATATTCCTTACTCTGACAGTATTCCCGACGCCCAAGGCGGATTTGCTCACACCAAACCCACGCCACTAGACGTTCATTTCTCTGACCGCGCCTTATTGGCATTATCTCAAACCCATCAGCAAGCCTATTATCAACGTGTCATCGCTGAAGTTTTAGCACAAGACCCACGCCCGGCTTATAGAAAAGGTCAACCGGATAATCGCCGCTATGCTGTTCACCTGTTCGACTTTAACGTCACGTTTTACGTGCAAAACGAGCAAATAGAGGTGGCTACCATAGAAGCTTTTGTCGAAACTCCCCCACGCTGTTAATATGCTTGGACTTATTGATCGCCAATATCAACGGATAACTTTACATGCGTACCAGTCAATATCTGCTTTCTACTTTGAAAGAAACCCCTAGCGACGCAGAAATTGTCAGCCACCAGCTGATGTTGCGTGCGGGTATGATTCGAAAACTCGCTTCAGGCCTTTATACTTGGCTTCCTACAGGGGTTCGTGTCCTTCGCCATGTTGAGCGTATTGTTCGCGAAGAAATGAACCGTGCCGGCGCCGTCGAAACCATGATGCCTGTCGTACAACCAGCAGATTTATGGCAAGAAACGGGGCGTTGGGAAAAGTTTGGTCCTGAGCTGCTACGTATTGCTGACCGCCATCAACGTGATTTTGTTTTAGGCCCCACGCATGAAGAAGTGATTACGCACTTGGCGCGCAACGAAATCAATTCATACAAGCAATTGCCGCTCAACTTGTACCAAATCCAAACCAAGTTCCGTGACGAAGTACGTCCTCGTTTTGGCGTCATGCGCTCTCGCGAATTTACCATGAAAGACGCCTATAGCTTCGATATCGACAAAGCGGGTATGGAGCAGAGCTATGAGAAAATGCGCGCGGCTTATTGCGCCATCTTTGATCGCATGGGGCTAGACTACCGTGCCGTATTGGCTGATACCGGCGCCATTGGTGGTTCCGCCTCGCACGAATTCCATGTCCTGGCCGACAGTGGTGAAGATCTGATCGCATTTTCAACCGAGTCCGACTACGCGGCAAATATTGAAAAAGCCGAAGCGCTCGCCCCTCAGGCGCAAGCCGATTCACCCACGCAAGCCATGGCGCTGGTCGATACGCCGAATGCGAAAACCATTGCTGAACTGGTTGAGCAGTTTGATCTCCCGATCGAAAAAACAGTTAAGACGCTTTTCGTCAAAGCGTCTGAACAGGTCGACTCCGATCTTATCGCGCTAATCATCCGTGGCGATCATGAACTCAACGAAGTAAAAGCGGAAAATCTACCTGAGGTAGAAGCACCGCTTACTTTCGCCACCGAAGAAGAAATCCGTGCGCTTGTCGGTGCAGGTCCTGGCTCTTTGGGTCCGGTAAACCTACCGGCACCTTTCATCGTCGATCGCAGTGTTGCGGTAATGAGTGACTTTGGTGCTGGTGCAAACACCGACGATAAACACTACTTCGGAATAAATTGGGGACGCGATGTAGAGCTAGGTCAAGTCGCCGACCTGCGCAATGTCATCGAAGGCGATCCTAGCCCTTGTGGTAAAGGCACATTGATGTTTAAACGTGGCATCGAAGTGGGCCATATCTTCCAGCTGGGCAATAACTACTCACAAAAGATGAATGCTGGCGTACTAGGCCAAGACGGTAAGAACGCCATGTTAGAGATGGGCTGTTACGGCATTGGTATTACGCGTGTTGTGGCTGCAGCGATTGAGCAAAACCATGACCAAAACGGTATTATCTGGCCTGACGCCATCGCACCTTTCAAGGTGGCCATTGTCCCGATGAATATGCACAAATCTGAACGTGTCCGTGAAGCGGCTGAAAAGTTATACACCGATCTTACCGCAGCCGGTATCGAGGTACTTTTTGACGACCGTAAAGAGCGTCCAGGTGTAATGTTCTCTGATATTGAACTTGTCGGCGTGCCTCACACTATCGTTATTGGTGAGCGTAGTATGGATAACGGCGTGTTCGAGTATAAGCATCGTCGAGACGGCGAGAAAGTGCCTTTCTCCATTGACGATGCACTGACGTTTATTCAGTCAAAACTTGACTAAATAGCGCCAAAAGCAAGCATGTCATGCCCCGCTCTGCGGGGCATTTTTGTATCAGCTCATCGTCTCGCGTGCTTTTTGGTATGCCTTTTCAGCAAAGTCCCAATTGACCACTTGCCACCAAGCATTGACATAATCTGGCCGCTTATTCTGATAGTTAAGATAGTAAGCATGCTCCCACACATCACAGCCTAACAGCGGCTCTCCTTTCACCTCTGCAATATCCATCAATGGATTATCTTGATTAGGTGTCGATGTAATCTCAAGCTGTCCATCTTCTTTCACTACCAGCCACGCAAAGCCTGACCCAAACTGACCAATCGCCGCCTGACTAAAGGCCTCTTTAAACGCATCGAGTGAGCCGTAGGTCGCTACAATGGCATCATAGAGCGGTCCTTCTGGTGTCCCCTTAGGGTTGGGCGTCATCGATTGCCAATAAATCAAATGGTTGTAATAACCACCGCCATTATTACGAATGGCAGCAGGCAGCGTTGAAACCTCAGCAAATAAAGTCTCAAGCGATTCACCATTACGCGCCGTCTCTTCAATCGCCGCAACAAATTTATCGTAATAGGTTTTGTGGTGACGCTGATGATGAATGCGCATGGTTGCCTCATCAATGTGGGGCTCTAGCGCATCATAAGCATAAGGAAGATCGGGAAAAGAGTAAGTCATGGTGTTGCTCCATCGATGATTAAGACACCACCAGCCTAGATCGAATTGATAACAATTTTCAACCTCATTATCATTAATGGTATTTGGGGTCTGTGATATACCGCCGCGCGTGAGATGAAAGAGCGTCTATAATCAAACTGTTAGCGTGGTAATAATGGTAGCCCTATGTCGAAAAACAAACCCAAAATTGCCTTGGTGCTCACTGGCGGCGGTGCACGAGCCGCTTACCAAGTAGGCGTACTCTCGGCGATCGCTCACTGGTACCCGCGGGTGCACACGAGCCCCTTTACCATTTATTGCGGCACATCCGCCGGTGCTATCAACGCGGTATCTTTGGCAAGCTATGCGTCATGTTTTCGACTAGGCGTCAAAAAAGTGTCTTGGCTATGGCATCGATTGAACACCTCCCGGGTGCTCGCCAGTCAGCCCAGTGCACTTATCGGCCATCTTTTGTCGCAAACCGGGCAACGCTTTCAATCTCACTACCAACCCACTCAGCCTTTCGGGTTGCTCAATAATCGGCCATTAAGAGAATTACTGAATCAAACGATCAGCTTTAACAAGCTTAATTATCAATTGCTTGCTGGTCATTTAAATGGCTTGTCTGTCACTGCCTCAAACTACCAAACGGGGCAATCGGTGAGTTTCTTTCAAGGCGCATCTCATATCAAACCGTGGGAAAGAGCCCGCGCAGTGGGAAAGCGAAGTCAAATTTCCACCGAACACTTACTGGCCTCTTCAGCCATTCCTTTCGTTTTTCCTGCCTCCAGGATTGGCCACGAGTTTTATGGTGATGGGGCAATTCACCAAATTTCCCCGTTGCGTCCCGCTGTCAAAATGGACGCGGAGCGGATTTTAATTCTGGATCTGACCACAGGAATACGGCGGCCTGAACAAATTAAACACACCGCGCCAGGTTTAGCGATGCTCGGCGGTCATTTAATGAATGCTATCTTTGCGGATACGCTCTCGGCAGACTTAGAGCATTTACAACGGCTTAATCAGGTTGCCAGCGCTTTATCTCCCGACCAAAAAGAGCGTCTAGGGCTGCGCCACATTGATGTGCTTCATCTTCGGCCATCAGAGCCATTTGAACCCATGGCGAACCGCTACTACAGCCATATGCCACTCGCATTGCGCAGCTTGCTTAAGCTTTTGGGGATTAATGCCAGTCAAGATGCCACCTTTGCCAGTTATCTGTTATTTGAGGCGGCATACCTTCGCCAGTTGATTGACATTGGCTACCGTGATGCACACAATCACCAGTCTGAGATCCTCTCTCTATTGACAGATTAGTTACTTTAAAACAGTATCCTCACTCGCATCCACCCATCGCCATTAGCGAAAATATATAGACTGGCACGATACCTGCTTCATAGATTGAAACCGACGTTATTACTGAGTAGTTGATCACGCATGAATGCCTCGCACATCAAACAATATACAAACTCTGATCGCGCCCCGCGGATTGTCCCGCTCGGTGCCGATCAACGTTTGTTGTTGTTACAAAAGCTGCAAGGCCACCTTGATATCAAAGTGTTGTTTGAAGTCTACGCGCGTGAACTAGAAAAGCAGATCGATATTGGGCGCATTATTTGGGAGCATGATGATATCTCCAACATCATTCGTCGTGGCGCACAACACACATTTCGTCAGACGTTTTCCATCAAGTTCAATAAGCAGCCATTGGGTGTGTTGCAATACTCTACCCCTTACAAGCTCGACCCAGATGAAATCAGCTTGCTCCATACCTATCACAAGCTGCTCGCCGGCCCGCTGAATAATGCCGTTGAGTATACGCGCGTGAAAAACATGGCATTGCTCGATGGTCTCACTGGCCTACATAACCGCACCAGCTTTGAACAAGACCTTCAGCATGCCGTCGCCGTCTGTGAACGGGAAAATATTGGTCTGGTCATGGTGATGTTCGATATGGACAACTTCAAACAAGTTAATGATACCTATGGCCACTTGGATGGTGATAAGGTACTACGCCGTTTTTCATTGCTGGTCAAAGAGGCTGTGCGCGGCAGCGATCGTTGTTATCGACTCGGTGGCGATGAGTTTGCCGTGATCTTGCAACCTGCCAGTAAAAGCTCGGTGAAACACGTGACCTCACGAGTGAAAAGCTTAGTTGGCCAAGATCATTTGTTATCAAGTCACCAGATCAGCGCGTCAGTTGGTTTCTCTGTCTATCGACAAGGTGATAATAACTTGTCGCTCTATGAACGTGCCGACCAAAGTATGTACCGGCAAAAACGCGCACGTTAGCGCTTTCCTCTCCCTAACCAGATTGGGTATAGTGATCCTCATCATTACGTGAGGAGAACACCATGAAAATAGCAGACTGCTGTGACTTGATTCGCCAACGCTACGCGGAAATTGGCAGTGGCGAGCAAGGCTATATACCAGCGGCGATCCATTGCGCATTAAAAGCCCTCAACGATATTGCACAAGACACTGAGATCCAGCAATCGCGTCGAGAGCAAGCCGCATTTGCCGCGGCCAACTTGTTGATCAGCGATCACGAGGACTAAGATGGATTTAAACAATTACGCCACCATGGACCCTGTCATGCTGATGAGCATTGTCAATATGAAGCTACGTGACGAGTTTGACAGCTTGGAGGATCTGGTTCGCTATTATGATATAGACACAGCCGTACTGTGCACGCGGCTCGAAGAAGCAGGCTTTACGTATATCGAAGACGCTAACCAATTTCGTTAACTCAACGTCTATACAACGCAAAAAGCGGACATTTCGTCCGCTTTTTTCATTATTGGTCGCGATCTCGACGGCTTTTGTTAGCCCAGTGACACCCACAGGACGGTCGCCACTAATATAGGACAAACGAACTTGACGTAGACAGGCCATATTTTCCAAAACAGGCTCTGCTCAATATCCGCATACCCCTCACGCAAGGCCGACAATTTGCGGTCACGCGACCAAATCCACCCACCAAACAAGCAGAACAATAGTGCTGCAAAAGGCTGGAAGTACTGTGTCGCCACTTTCGCCACCAAACCAAACAAGGTACCGAAATGGAAGACAATCACCGCACTAAACGCGGCAATCAGACCACCCAGGACCCAACTGGTGATTTTACGGCTTGAGCCTAGTCGTTCACTGGCAAGAGCAACCGGGCACTCGAGCATAGAAATCGAAGAGGTCAGCGCCGCAATAGTCATCAGTAAGAAAAAGACCAAAGACACGTAAGGCCCTGCCGCTCCGAGGCTTTCAAACAGCAAAGGTAACACGGTAAATACCAGCGTATCGGCACTCAGCAAGCTGCCATCTTGGGCGTATATTTCTACGCCTTGGTGCATGGCAACAAACATGGCAGGTAGCACCACCAGACCAGCAATAACTGCCACCGCGGTATCGACCAGCGTGACGCTCAATGCCATCTTAGGCAGATTTTCTTTCTGACTCAGATAAGAGCCATAAATCAGCA
Source organism: Salinivibrio sp. HTSP (assembly GCF_003390965.1). Lineage (NCBI taxonomy): Bacteria > Pseudomonadati > Pseudomonadota > Gammaproteobacteria > Vibrionales > Vibrionaceae > Salinivibrio > Salinivibrio sp. HTSP. The sequence goes on along the minus strand of NZ_PXUD01000040.1, from coordinate 29,032 downwards.
TCGAGCACCCACCAATGGTCAGCGAGAAAAAGCCTTGTCCCATCGCGGCCAAGAGCAGATCTCTGTCCATGATCTTGGAGAAGTCAGGAATAAGGTAGTGCTTTAAGCCCTCAGTCGCGCCAGGAAGTGTCATGATGTAGATAAACATCGCGGCAAACAGCACGAATAATGCGGGCATCAACCGCGTCGACCAACGTTCAATTCCTTGTTTCACACCTGCTTGCACGATAAAGATCGTCAACACATAAAAGAGGATAGCGCCAAACAAGTTACGTGAAGCCGAGAAGCCTTTTAACCATACTGCCGCGTCGGTAAAGTGCAAGATCTCTGCAACCGCCGCAAGGAGAAAAGACACTAACCAGCCGCCAACAATGCTATAGAACGCCAGCACCATACAAGGAACGGCCAGTCCCACTAAACCCACACCGCTTCCTAAGCGCTTCATCAAAGGATTATCACTGAGTGCACGCATGCTATCCAGTGGGTTCGCACGCCCATGACGGCCAATCGCCATTTCCACCACCAACATGGGAAATGCCACCAGCAAAATCATTAACAAGTAGACGAGTAAAAACGCGCCACCGCCATTACTGGCCGCTTGAGTGGGAAATCCCCAAATATTACCCAGTCCCACTGCAGCCCCTGCTGCAGCCAGAACAAAGCCAATCCTAGTACCGAATAATTCGCGACTTGATGCCATTACTGCTTACCTTATGTATCATTGGACTAGTACATTAAGTAATTCGTCACGATTAAGCAAGATAAGATAGTCTAACTGCTCAATTAATCATCACCCGTTCAGTATTCTGATCTCATCCAACTCGCCCGACGTTTGCTCTAGCACCTGGTGAGCGAGCGATGTTAAGTGAGCGAATCGCGCCGGGTGACAGGGGGGACTAAGACTCATGCTGCCAAACAAGCCGCCATTGTTTACCGCTTGCGGCCTGACTAACATACCTATCGGCAATGGCCACCACTGTCTCGCCATCGCAAATAATCGGTTGGCGTCGACGTAACCAGCTGGGGATCCCGGCTTCTTGGTAGAGTTTTTTTAGCTTTCGGCGCCCTTGTCGGCCGGCAGGATGAATCGATAAGCCACGAGGGTTAAAGTGTACATGCAGTGCCCGCGACGCGAGATCTCCCAGCGCGAGCCCTTTCTCTGTCGACGAATAAGGCAGTAAGTACAAGGTACCCAGTCCATCTGGCAGTGCTAACGGTGTTTCTGGCGTCAGTGTGCCCTGCCATTGGGATAAATCGGCATAAGGCAGCACGATATAAAGCTGTTGCTGGAAGCGGCGAATACTCACCGTGCCCACGCTCAAGCTCGGGTTGGCATCCGGTTTAGCGTTGATGACATCAAAGAGCAATGTCTGTAACTGTGCTTGCGTCAAGGTAATACTGTGGCGTTTTAGCCAATGGCGCAGCATGGCCTGCGTGAGTGCTAAGTCGTTCTGTGGTAACGCGGTAATAGCCAGGCAGCCCGCTTCTGTCTCCGCTTGTGTCACCATAGGCTCTATCAATCGCGCCAATAAGGACGCTTGTTCACCACACAAGCGCTGGGTACGCTCAACGGCTTTACGAAAGCCAGGCCAACGAGCATCCGCTTGCGGTAACCAGTGCTGACGCAAAAAATTACGATCAAAGCGCGTGTCATGGTTGCTCGGATCGTCCACCCAATCGAGTTGGTGTTGGCGCGCATACGCCTCAAGGCTCGCCCTTGATTGCGTCAAAAAAGGACGTACCAGATAGCCCTGACCCAGAGCACGCACCGCTGGCATCCCAGCTAACCCTTCCAAACCACTGCCGCGTTTGAGGGCGAGGAAAAAGGTTTCAACCTGATCATCACTGTGCTGGGCGGTTAACACCAATCCATTGGGCTTAAGCAGGTGCGCGATCGCCTGATATCTTGCTTGTCTCGCCGCATGTTCCACACTGAGCGACGTATCCAAGCTCACCCTTTCTACCCGGCAGCGAAATCCGGCGTTGTCCGCCCACATTTGGCACAGCTCAGCCCATTTATCGGCATCGGGATGCAAACCGTGATGGACATGAACCACAAGATAATCATGTTGGGGGTGTTGGTCGCGATACTGCGTCAATAATGCTAGCAACACGCGAGAGTCTAATCCGCCACTGAGCGCCAGTACCACCTGTCGCGGTGTCGTTGTCAGCGGGGCTAATGTGTCACTCAGTTGATGGTAAAGCATAGCCATTCATCATTGATATAATGTGTCATTGTTACCGCCCTTTACGTAAAAGAAAAGGGCCCGCAGGCCCTTTATCGCAGTGCATTCCATCACGATTAGCAGTAACCGTAATTGAGCAAGCGCTGATAGCGGCGATCCCGCAAGCTTTCGGTATCAAGACTGTCTAAATCGCTTAGCTGGGTAAGCAGTGTTTGCTTAATGCTATTCGCCATCGCGTTAATGTCGCGGTGTGCGCCACCCAGAGGCTCAGTGATTACACTATCAACCAAGCCAAGCTCTTTGAGGCGAGGCGCGGTTATCCCCATCGCATCAGCCGCTTGCGGCGCTTTCGCCGCATCACGCCACAAAATGGAGGCACAACCCTCGGGGGAGATCACCGAGTAGGTGGAGTACTGCAGCATATTGACATAATCCCCCACGCCAATCGCCAACGCACCACCTGAACCACCCTCGCCGACCACATTACAAATCACAGGGACAGTCAGGCCGGCCATTTCTTTAAGGTTACGGGCAATCGCCTCTGATTGGCCTCGCTCCTCGGCTCCGACACCTGGGTAAGCGCCTGCGGTATCGATAAAGGTAATCACCGGCATATTAAAACGCTCGGCCATTTTCATCAGGCGCAGTGCTTTGCGGTAGCCCTCGGGCTTGGGCATACCAAAGTTACGCTTGACCTTTTCATTGGTGTCTCGCCCTTTTTGGTGACCAATCACCATCACAGGACGCCCTTCTAATCGCGCCATTCCTCCCACCAATGCTTTGTCGTCAGCATAGGCGCGGTCGCCAGCCAATTCATCAAACTCATGGAAAATGCGATCCAGATAGTCGTAGGTATATGGGCGCTGCGGATGACGCGCAAGTTGTGCCACCTGCCACGCGCCTAAATCACCAAAGATTTTTCGCGTCAGCTCTAGGCTTTTTGTTTCCAGTTGTTCAATCTCTTTATCCAAGTTAACCGCGTCTTCTCCACCCCGCTTGGAAACAGCGCGAAGGGCCTCAATTTTGGCTTCTAATTCTGCGATAGGTTGTTCAAACTCTAAAAAATTAAGACTCATACCAAGAGAATCCTATTGGTCACCGCCAGTGTACGCGACACGTCACCAGCCTGGATTAGTTAAACTCTAATTCGACCTGCTCTTGACCAAGCAAGCCTTTCAAGGTGTCGATTAATTCATCGGTTGGCGTTACGCGCCACTCTGCGCCTAAGCGTAACCGCGCGCGCGCATCGTCGCGCTGATAGTAAAGATTCACAGGTACTGTACCGGAGCGGTAGGGTGCCAGTGCATCATGAAATCGTTCAAAAAAGGACGCATCGACCTGATCCGAGGTCATCGAAATCCCTAAACAACGCGCATACTTTTCCCGCGCCTGACTAATGTCCATCACTTCACGGGCGGTCATTTTAAGCCCCCCGTTGAAGTCATCAAAGCTGACCTGTCCTGAGACCACTAAAATCCGATCTTTCTCCACCAAGTCAAGATATTTGTCGAGCACATCAGAAAAAAGCATCACTTCCATGCGCCCCGAGCGATCATCAAGGGTTAAGATCCCTAATCGCGACCCCCGTTTGGTGGTCATTACCCGTGCAGCGATCACTAACCCTGCTACCGTCGAGACCACATCACGCTTGGTTGCATGGGCATCTTCTAACCGCCACGTGATGTAGTTTTTTAACTCTTTGCGATAGCTGTTGACCGGATGGCCGGTCAAATACAAGCCCAGTGTTTCTCGCTCCCCTTCTAGCCATACTTTATCTGGCCATGGGTCAGCGTGTGCATAGGCATGCTCTACTTCTTCGGGGGCATCAGTCAACACCCCAAACATATCGGTTTGCCCGTGGGCTTCCGCTTGATGATGTTGGCTTGCCGCACGGATAGCCTCATCCACCGAGGCCATCATTGCGGCACGGTGAGGACCCAACTTATCCATGGCACCGGCACGGATGAGGCGTTCAATCACTCGTTTATTAACTTTTTTGGTATCAATGCGAGCACAAAAATCAAACAAGTCTCGGAAATAACCGTCTTGCTCACGCGCAGCAACAATGGTATCGATAGGGCCTTCGCCGACCCCTTTTATCGCCCCAATACCGTAAACAATTTCCCCTTGCTCGTTGACGGTGAAATGGTGCAATCCCGCATTCACATCCGGCGGTAAAACCGTCAGTTTCATGCGCCGACACTCTTCCACCAGCCCCACGACTTTATCCGTGTTATCCATGTCTGCAGTCATTACCGCCGCCATGAATTCCGCGGGATAATGCGCTTTTAACCACAGTGTTTGATATGAGACCAGTGCGTAAGCGGCGGAGTGCGATTTGTTGAAACCATAGCCAGCGAACTTCTCTACCAAATCAAAGATCCGCATCGCTAGCTCGCCATCAATGCCGTTGGCGATTGCCCCTTTTTCAAAAATGTCTCGCTGCTTGGCCATTTCTTCTGGCTTTTTCTTACCCATGGCACGACGCAACAAGTCCGCGCCGCCGAGCGTATAGCCTGCGAGTGTCTGAGCGATCTGCATCACCTGCTCTTGATAGAGAATGATGCCATAGGTGGGCTCAAGCGTTTCTTTCAACGAATCGTGTTGCCATTTTTCATCCGGGTAAGACACAACTTCACGGCCATGCTTACGGTCGATAAAGTTATCCACCATCCCTGATTGCAACGGGCCAGGACGGAACAAGGCCACCAAAGCGATCATATCTTCAAAGCAATCAGGCTGAAGCCGTTTAATCAGCTCCTTCATGCCCCGTGATTCCAGCTGGAAGACGGCGGTCGTCTCGGCTTTGCGCAGCATTTCAAATGAAGGTTGATCAGCCACCGGGATCGCGGCGATATCAATGGGATCTTTCCCTTGACGCTGTAAGCGCGGATTTATCATCCCCAGCGCCCAGTCGATGATGGTCAGCGTCCGCAGACCCAAGAAGTCAAACTTCACCAGGCCGGCCGTTTCCACATCATTTTTATCGAACTGGGTCACCGGATGATGCCCTTCACTGTCGCAATAAAGGGGAGAAAAATCGGTAATCGTGGTGGGTGATATCACCACCCCGCCCGCGTGCTTACCCGCATTTCGGGTCACCCCTTCGAGCATCCGCGCCATATCAATCAGCGCTTTAACTTCCTCATCGCTGTTGTACACCTCGACCAACTGGGGCTCGGCGTCAAAGGCTTTCTCGAGGGTCATACCTGGGTCTGGTGGCACCAGCTTTGAAATCCGGTCCACAAAGCCATAAGGGTGCCCTAACACGCGCCCTACATCACGGATCACGGCTTTCGCCGCCATGGTGCCGAAGGTAATGATCTGCGATACCGCATCACGCCCGTACATTTCAGCGACGTGATCGATCACTAGATCACGCTTATCCATGCAAAAGTCGACATCGAAGTCAGGCATGGAAACCCGCTCGGGGTTCAAAAAGCGCTCGAAGAGGAGATCAAACTGGAGTGGATCGAGGTCGGTAATTTTTAGCGCATAAGCCACCAAAGAGCCGGCTCCTGAGCCTCGCCCTGGGCCCACAGGGATATCATTGTCTTTTGACCATTGGATAAACTCCATCACGATCAAAAAGTAGCCGGGAAACCCCATTTGGTTGATGACCCCAAGCTCGCGCTCTAGTCGTGCATCATAGTCGGGGCGTCGGCGCGCTCGTTCCGCTTCATCAGGAAAGAGAAAGGCAAGACGCTCTTCCAAGCCTTCTTGTGAGCGCTTGACCAAGTATTGATCAATTTCCATTCCCTCTGTGGGGAAGTTCGGCAAAAAGTACTCATCCAATCGCACCGGCACGTTACAACGCTTGGCTATTTCTACGCTATTGGTCAATGCCTCAGGAATATCCGCGAAGAGCTCACACATCTCTTGCTCGGTACGCAAATACTGTTCGGCGCTGTATTTCTTGGGGCGACGAGGATCATCGAGCGTGAAACCATCATGAATCGCAACTCGGATCTCATGCGCATCAAACTCCTCAGATGAAATGAAGCAGACTTCATTGGTCGCCACCACAGGCAAGTCATGCTCGGCCGCGAAATCAACCGCAAAATGTAGATAGACTTCTTCATCCTGGCGCCCAGTGCGCACCAGCTCCATGTAATACGCATCCGGGAAATAGGTCTGGTAAAAGTGAGCACACTCTTTTGCCAGCGCTTGATTGCCTTTAAGCAAGGCTTTTCCCAAGTCACCACGGCAGCCGCCGGATAACACAATCAACCCTTCCGAATGCTCAATCAGCCATTGCTGATCGATCACTGGGCGATGCTGAATATGTCCACGTAAGTAGGCCTTGGAGATCAGCAAGGTCAGGTTCTTATAGCCCGTTTTGTCGGTCGCTAATAAGGTCAGCTGACAAAGTTCCTCGCCAAACGCCTCCGATTGCACCAAAAAATCAGCGCCAATTATCGGCTTCACACCGACATTGTTGGCAGTGTTATAGAACTTAACCAACCCACACAGGTTGCTAAAGTCAGTCAGCGCCATGGCAGGCATGCCCATTTCCGCCACTTTTTTTACCAGTGGTGGCACCTTGGACAAACCATCAACCATGGAAAAGTCACTGTGAATACGTAAATGGACAAAACGTGGCTCAGACATACGGCTCGTTACTTAACGGTAATAAGGGCTGGGATCACACGACTAGTCAATGCCCAGTGCGCGCTTAACGGGTTTAAAACTTTTACGGTGCATAGGTAATGCGCCATGCTCTGCTAACGCTGCCATGTGGACCTTGGTGGGATAGCCCTTGTGTTGCGCAAACCCATAATTCGGGTAAGCAGCGTCCAACATAGCCATTTCATGGTCACGATCGACTTTTGCCAAGATCGAGGCGGCGCTAATTTCTGCGACCCGCAAGTCACCTTTAACCACAGCCTCAGCAGGCATCGACAAGGGTGGCACCCGGTTGCCGTCAATTAATGCGTAATCCGGCATCACCGACAAGCCATCAACCGCGCGCTGCATCGCCAGCATGGTGGCATGTAAAATATTCAGCGAATCGATTTCATCAGGCTCTGCGCGCCCGACTGACCAAGCCAAGGCTTTTTGTTTGATTTCATCATACAAGGCAAGACGCTTTTTCTCGCTCAGTTTTTTCGAATCTGTCAAACCCACAATAGGCTGCGCGGGATCAAGAATCACCGCGGCAGTGACCACGGCACCGACCAAGGGCCCACGTCCGACTTCGTCGACCCCCGCGATAAGCTGTGCGTCAGGGTATTGAAAAGCATGTTCAGTCATGGTCATCTAATAAAGTTAATACGGCATTGGCTGCAGACGTATCCGCATCTTTGCGGATAGTGTGATGCAACTCAGTAAAGGTGGTCAACAATGCTTGGTTATCACTATCAAGCTGAGCGCTAACCGCATCCGCTAACGCCTCTGGTTGACACTCTTCTTGCAGCAATTCAGGCACTAAAGGTGCGTCAGCGAGAATATTGGGTAAGGAGACATACTTTGTTTTCAACAAGCGTTTGGCAAGCCATGCCGTGACAGGCTTGACTTTGTATCCTACCACCATCGGACGCTTCAGTAACATACACTCTAACGCGACTGTGCCCGAAGCAAGTAATACCGAGTCAGCCGCGCTAATCACTTGGCGCGCCGTATCGTCAACTAGCATAAATGACAGTTCAGGCGCAATCGTCTGCCAGATCTGTTCAAATTGCTGGCGTCGAGTCTCGTTAACAAGCGCCACCACAAAGCCCAGATCAGGGTGTCGTGCTGCCAGTTGCTGACACGCTTTTATAAACGGCGGGGCTAACATCGACATTTCACTGCCACGGCTACCGGGTAGCACGGCTAGCCAGCGCTTGCTGCTATCCAGCCCAAGCGCGCGCTGCGCGGCGAGTTTATCCACCTGCATCGGAATGCTATCGGCCATGGTGTGGCCGACAAAGGCACAAGGCACGTCGAACTTATCGTAAAACGCTTTCTCGAAGGGCAAAAAAGCCAGAACCAGATCCGTTGCCGCGGCAATCTTAAAAATCCGCTTTTGCCGCCATGCCCACACTGATGGGCTAACATAATGGACGGTTTTTATCCCCACTTGTTTTAACGACGCCTCGAGGCGTAGATTAAAATCCGGGGCATCGATACCGATGAAGACATCTGGCGGATTGACGGTAAAGTGCTTAACCAACGCCGTTTTTACTTTCAGCAAACGTGGTAGCCGTCCCAGCACTTCTACCAGCCCCATGACCGACAGCTCTTCCATATCGAATAAGCTATGGCAGCCTTGAGCCATCATTCTTGGCCCCCCAATGCCGACAAACTCAACATGAGGATGTTGAGCCCGCATCGCTTTGATTAGGCCTTCACCTAAAACATCGCCGGAGATTTCCCCGGCGACAATTCCAACACGTAATGGGCGTTCACTGGGTAACATCAACGAATAACGCCTCGCGTCGAACGCTCAAAAAAGTCAATAAACAGCGCTAGCGCCGGCTCACTATCCGCTTGCTCGGCCAGCTCTTTTTTCACTTCTTCTAAGGTTTTACCGGAGCGGTACATATTTTTATATACCGCCCGAATGGCGCGAATCGCTGATTTTTCAAACCCGCGTCGCTTCAGGCCTTCCACATTAATACCAAATGGCGCGCAATGATTGCCCTGTGCCATCACATAAGGCGGAACATCTTGTACGACTATCGACCCGCCACCGAGCATCGCGTGACTACCAATGACGCAGAACTGGTGAATGGCGGACATGCCACCGACAATCGCATAATCATCGACATGAACATGGCCCGCTAAGGTGGCGTTGTTGGCAAAAATACAATGATTACCGACCACACAATCATGGGCGACGTGGGCATTAATCATAAACAGGTTGTCACTACCAACTTTGGTTTCGCCTTTATCTTGGACCGTACCACGATGCATGGTCACGCTTTCACGAATGGTGTTGCGATCACCAATTTCTAGCGTGGTTGGCTCCCCTGCATATTTGAGATCTTGGCACGCCTCACCAATGGAAGCGAATTGATAAATGCGGTTATCTGCGCCGATACGGGTCGGGCCTTTGATCACAACATGTGTCATCACCTCGGTGCCCGCGCCGATTTCAACCCCTTCGCCAATATAAGAAAAAGCGCCAATGTTGACATTTTCGCCCAATACGACGCCGTCTTCGACAACCGCAGTGGGGTGAATGTAAGCCGTTTCGTGGATCACAATTAGATCTCTCTTCTTGCGCACTTCAGTTCCGCCGAGCAGACAACCTCGCCATCTACTTTCGCGACCCCATTAAAGGCCGCAATACCTCGACGCTCTCTAATAAACTCCACCTCAAGCACCAATTGGTCGCCCGGTGAAACCGGACGGCGGAATTTCGCATTATCAATGCTTGCAAAGTAGTATAGCTCGTTGTCTTTCGGCTTACCGAAGGTCTTAAATGCCAACAAGCCTGTTGCTTGCGCCATGGCCTCTAGAATGAGTACGCCTGGTAAAACAGGCAACTGCGGGAAATGACCCGTAAATTGCGGCTCATTAACAGTGATGTTTTTAATCGCGTGAAGGTATTGCCCTTCTTCAAAATCGATAACGCGATCAATCAACAAAAAAGGATAGCGATGTGGTAACAGCTCTTTGATTTCGTTGATATGTAGAACTTTGTTTTCGCGAGTCAAGGTAGTATTCCCGTTCAAATCCAATATTGACTTCATTAACGCAAAACGGCCCGCGTTACTAAGGCGGGCCTGTCATCTCGGCGTTAATCTTGTTTATCGAGCTGATTTTCCAGCTCTTTGAGCCGCTTATGCATCTCATCAATCTTGAGTACACGTGCGGCAGTCTTCCGCCACTCGCGGTTGGGCTGCAACGGAATGCCGGACGAATACATGCCCGGCTCAGTGATTGGCCGCATCACCATCGCCATTCCCGTGATGGTCACGTTATCTGTGATTTCCATATGGCCATTAAACACGCTGGCGCCGCCGATGATGCAGTGTTTGCCTACTTTGAGACTGCCTGCCATCACAGTGGCACCCGCGATTGCTGTGTTCTCACCGATCGACACATTATGCGCAATCTGGCACTGGTTGTCGATAATCACTCCATCAGCAATTTCGGTATCATCCAATGCCCCACGGTCAATGGTGGTACACGCACCAATTTCGACGCGATCCCCGATCACAACGCGGCCAAGCTGAGGAATTTTCACCCACTTGCCTTTATCATTGGCATAGCCAAACCCGTCCGCACCGATCACGGTACCCGCTTGAATCAAGCAGTCCTGCCCTATCACTACCTCATGATAAAGCGTGACATTCGCCCACAGCTTGGTACGCGTGCCCACTTTTGCCCCTTTACCGACAAAGCAACCCGCACCGATTTGTGCCCCATCGCCAATAAGCGCGCCAGATTCAATCACCGCATTCGGGCCAATTGCCACGCCCTCTCCCAACACCGCATCGTCAGCCACCACCGCGGATGCGGCAATATCGGTGGCACAAGCGGGCGTCGAATCAAGAATCTGCGCCACTTTGGCGTAAGCCAAGTAGGGGTCTGACACGACCAAGGCGTTGCCTTGGCAATACGACAGATCGCCCTCTTTTAGCATCACAGCACTGGCGCGGCACAGTGACAAGTTTTTACGGTATTTAGGGCTGGATAAGAAGGTAATTTGCCCTTCTCCCGCTGAATTCATCCCTGCAAGCGAGTTTATCGTTACAGCGCCATCTCCGTGGAGCTGTGCATCCAGTTTATCCGCTAATTCAGCGAGAGTAATCGAAACCATGGGCTCCTCGACGGTTATTTAACTGCGTTGATCACTTTTTCAGATAAGTCATCACTTGGGTTGGCGTATAAAACGGCATTAGCATCAATCACCATGTCATAGCCTTCTTGCTCGGCTACTTGGTCAACCGCTGTCTTGAGCTTTTTGACTAGTTTAGACTCTTCTTGACCACCACGCTTGCGTTGATCTTCTTGAAGCGCTTTCACTTTCAGCTTGTAATCCGACTCCATCGATTGGAGTTTGCGCTGCAGCTTCACGCGCTCGTCTTCACTCATCAGCTCACCATTACGCTTGAGCTTCTCTACGCCTTCAGAGAGCTTCTCTTTCAAGCGTTCAATTTCGGCCACTCGGTCTTTAAATTCACCGCGTAGCTTCTCATTGAGGTTGTTTTTCTTCGCCAGTTGCGACATCACGGCCCCGGTTGATACGTAGCCCACCTTCTGTGCAGCATCAGCCGCTGATGCGTACATGGACGTCGTCAATACCGCGACACTCAGTCCCGCTGCTTTCAAAAATGATTTCACAATAGTCTCCTTTCTGATCATCAGAATGTGCGCCCGATCGTGAAGGTAAAGAACTCTTCATCGTCGCCAGGCTGGCTTGTAATAGGTTTTGCGATGGAAAATACCAAAGGTGCCATCGGGGACATCCACTGCAATGCCATGCCGTAAGAGGCACTGATATTGGAGGGATCGGAATAGTCTTTTGTACCGGCGGGATAGCCCATGTCGACCAATTCTTGGCGATCAAATTCAGTGTCCCACACTGAGGCGGCATCGATAAACACACTGGTACGGATTTGCTCACGCGCCTCCTCGGAGGCAAACGGTGTTGGCACAATCAACTCGGCACTCGCGCGTGCCATAGCATTACCACCTACGGCATCACTCGAACCATAGCTACCTTCTGAGTACTCAACGTCTCCGTCTGATTGCTCAGATCCTCCTTCCGACTTATCTTTATAGACCGCTTTGGGGCCTACCGTATTGGAACGGAAGCCACGCAGTGACGAGAAGCCCCCTGCGTAATAGTTTTCATAAAACGGCAGCATATGATCTTGGCCATTGGTTTGACCATAACCGTTACCATAGCCAAGTCGACCACGCATCAACAGCGTAAACTCGTGCTCTTGTGTCAGCGGCACGTACTGGCGGATGTCATACTGCATTTTAAAGTACTGCACATCCGAGCCAGGTACCGTCATCCGATACGATGCGCGTTGGTAGTTACCCGCGGTTGGGAAGTAGCCGCGGTTGAGATTATTGCGCGTCCAGGATACCGACATATCAAAGTCGTCAACTTCCAGGCCTTCATTGTTATTAAGGTTATCTTGGTGAAGGTCTAAGAACTTATCAATTTGATAATAACTGCCGAGGTTCTCAATCTTGTTGTGAGTGTATCCTAGCGAGAAATCAATCGAGTTCAGCTCGTCAGTCCAAAAGCCCCATGTGAGGTTGGTACCGTAACTTTGGTTGGTGTACTCAACGATATTGGCGTCACGGGCTTCAAACTCGTTATAGAACACCTTGCCGCCTAGGCTCACACCATCAAGGGTAAAGTAAGGGTCACGGTACTCAAGCGTGAGGTTTTTGCGATAGTCGTTGACCATGGCGTTGATACCAAAGCGGTTTCCCGTACCGGCAAAGTTATCTTGCTGTAAGCCGAGCTGTAAGCTCGCACCAGACTCGGTGCCATAACCGATACCAAAGTTGATGCTGCCGGAGTTAGCTTCTTTAACCTTATAGTTAACGTCGACTTGATCATCCGTGCCTGGCACCCGCTGGGTATCCACTTCCACGTTCTGGAAAAAGCCGGTACGACTGAGGCGCTCTTTACCACGAGTAACCGCTTTTGAGTTAAGCCAAGTGCCTTCAAGCTGTCGCATTTCACGGCGCAACACTTCATCTTTGGTGGTGGTGTTGCCTGAAAAACGCACATTGCGCACATAAATTCGCTTACCGGGCTCAACGTTGACCGTTAACGACACCTGCTGATTATCATCGTCAAAGCTGGGTAGGGTGTTCACTTTCGGATAAGCAAAGCCTGTCTCGCCCAGGTGCCGTTTAATCGCCTCTTCAAGTGCGGTCACTTTATCGCCGTTGTAGGTATCGCCACGGGTAAAGGTGACCAGTGAGCGGTAAGTGTCTTCATTCTGTGGGTCGCCACGAAAGTCTAAATCAGCGACCTGATAAGGCTTGCCTTCATTGACATTTAAGGTGATGTACACCCCTTTTTTGTCCGGTGAAATCGCTACTTGTGTCGACTCAACACGGAACTTCAAATAACCACGGTTTAGATAAAAACTGCGTAGTTTCTCAAGATCGCCTGCAAGAACCTGTTTTTGATACTTTTCATTGGCGAGAAAATTCCACCACGGCACATCGGCACGCAAATCAAAATTATCGCGTAATTGCTCATCACTGAACACATCATTACCGACAAAGTTAATTTGCTCAATTTTGGCAGACACACCTTCGGTGAAGACAAATTTCAAATCAGCGCGGTTGCGCGGCAAGGGCGTCACGACGGCTTTCACCGACGCACTGTATTTACCCACACTGTAATAAAAGTCCTCGAGGCCTTTTTCGATTTTGCTCAATTGGGTGCGATCGAGCGCTTCGCCAACCCGAAGGCCTGACGACGTCAGGTTCTCTTTTAGCTGCTCTTCCTTGATTGCCTTGTTACCCGAAAAAGAGATACTGGCAATAGTCGGACGCTCCACCACTTTGATCAGCAGGGCGTCGTCATCGCGGTACACGCGAACATCCTCAAAGTTACCTGAGGCAAAGAGCGCGTTGATGACGTCTGCGACATCTTCATCGTCAACCTTGTCGCCGACCCGCACAGGCATCGACAATAAAGCGGCCCCTAAACTGACGCGTTGTAGCCCCTCAAAGCGGATATCGCTGACTTGGAATGCGTCAGCATGCGCCATACTGCTGCTTACTAAAAGAGACGCTATTAATAGTTTTTTCATCGCCATCTGCTATCTGACTTATCCTTGAATACTAACCGTTTAAAGTCGGGCGAAGTCGTTAAACAATGCCACTGCCATTACCATCATCAACACGGCAGCGCCGATCCGATACCCAAAATCCTGCACACGCTCCGATACCGGTCGCCGTGTGACAGCCTCAATCCCAAAGAACAGCAAATGGCCGCCATCCAATACGGGCAGAGGGAGTAAATTGATAATGCCCAGGTTCACGCTAATCAGTGCCATAAACCCTAAAAATGAGATCAACCCGATCTCCGCGGTCATCCCCGCGCCTTTTGCTATCGATATAGGGCCGCTCAAGTTATTCACCCCTACATCGCCCGTAATCAGCTTTTTGATCATATTGACCGTCATACTGATCACTTGGCCTGTTTTATCTACCGCTTCAGGTATTGCGGCTAATGGCCCATATTGCTGAGTGAACCGGTATGACTCCGGCCAGGCTTCCATTTGCGGCGCAATACCGGCATAACCTATCACTTTACCATCGCCTTGGCGCGCATCCGGCGTTAGCACCACAGACTGTTGCTGTCCTTCTCGCATGACCATCAGTGACAACGCTTGATTCGGGCTGGCTTTAATCACCTCGACCAAACGCTGCCATGACGACAGCTCGGTGTCACCCACGGCAATAATTTTATCGCCTTGCTTGAGACCCGCCTGCTCTGCCGCGCTTCCCTCTACCACTTGCGCGATCGATAACGTTATCGCAGGGCGATAAGGCGTGATCCCTAATGTCGTCAGTGGCGATTGCTTTTCTGGATTAAACTGCCATCGGTCTAAGTCCAGTTGATAATCTCTGTCATAACTGGATGTAGGCGTCGGCTTCGCGGTGAGGGTCATGCTCTCATCACCGATATGGCCGATCAACGCAAAATTCACAGCTTGCCAATCAGCGGTTTCGACGCCTGAAACTTGGGTTAGTTCCATCCCTGACTCAATTCCCGCATCCGCCGCGATCGAGTTGGGTGCAATTTCACCAATCACTGGCTTTACCGCGGGCACACCTATCATCATCACCAGCCAGTATGCAAAAACGGCAAAGACGAAATTAGCGATGGGGCCAGCAGCAACAATCGCACTGCGCTGCCATAAAGGTTGGTTGTTGAAAGCAAGGGGTTTATCCGCCTCAGGCACTGCCTCAATACGCTCGTCCAACATTTTGACATAGCCGCCAAGAGGGATAGCAGCAATCACGTACTCAGTGCCGTCCTTGCCATATTTGCGCCATAGTGCACGGCCAAAACCAATGGAAAAGCGCTCTACCTTCACGCCGCAACGACGAGCGACCCAGAAATGACCAAACTCATGAATCGCAACCAGTATTCCCAGTGCGACGATAAACGCCGCTGCATTCCATAGAAACCCACTCATCGTGCCACCTTAGCAATCTGCTCATTTGCAGTCATGCGCGCTATTCTATCCAGCTCAAATAAGCAATCCAAGCTTGTCGGTGTCGGGAGCGGCAACTGAGTCATGACCTGCTCATTAATGCGGGCAATATCCATAAAACCCACTTTGCCTGCCAAGAAGGCCGCCACGGCTTGTTCATTGGCCGCATTCAAACTTGTCGTTGCCGCCTGCCCTTGCTCACACGCTGCCATGGCGAGTGATAAGCATGGGTAACGCCGGGGATCGGGGGCCATAAAGGTAAACTCACCAATTTGGGTAAAATCGAGGGGCGCGACAGGCGCTTGCACGCGTTCGGGGTGTCCCATCGCATGCGCAATAGGGGTGCACATATCCGGTGTCCCTAACTGTGCTAACACCGAGCCGTCACACATCTGTACCATGGAGTGGATCACTGACTGAGGATGGATCACCACCTCCAACTGATCAGGCTTGGCGTTGAATAACCAACGCGCTTCAATGTATTCCAAGCCTTTATTCATCATGGTGGCGGAATCAACCGAGATTTTCGGTCCCATCGACCAGTTAGGATGCGCGACCGCTTCTTCGATACTGACAGCCGCCAAGCTGTCCGGATCGCGATAACGAAACGGGCCGCCCGATCCCGTTAATAAGATTTTGTTGACCCCAGCGGCGTTAAGATCGCAGCGTCCAGGTGCTTTTTGTACCGCGTCAGGCAAGCATTGAAAAATGGCATTGTGTTCGCTATCTATCGGCAGCAGTTCTGCACCATACTGATGTACCGCATCAATAAAGAACTGCCCTGACATCACCAAGGCCTCTTTATTAGCCAGTAGCACACGCTTTCCCGCCTTCACCGCGGCCATGGTGGAAGGTAACCCCGCTGCGCCGACAACAGCAGCCATCACCATATCAACGTCCGGTAGTGACGCGAGGTGGCACAGGCTCTCTGCGCCGCCAAGGACTTCGGTACGCAGGCCTTTCTCCGCAAGCGCTTTGCGCAATTGATGTGCCGCACCGTCATCCGCCATTGCGGCGTATGCGGGCTGCCAACGGACACACAAGGCGACCATTTTCTCAACATTGGTATGCGCCGCCAGTGCGGTGACGTCATACTGCTCAGGGTTCGCTTCCACCACTTTCAATGTGCTGGTACCAATCGAACCTGTCGCGCCTAAAACGGTGATTTTTTGCATGTAAACGACTCGTTTCACTTAATTCGCAAACGCGAAATACAACACGGTAAACACGGGGAATGCGGCTGTTAGACTATCAATACGGTCGAGAATACCGCCATGACCAGGAAGAAGGTTACCACTGTCTTTGACCCCTGCCACACGCTTAAACATGCTTTCAGCAAGATCCCCCAACACCGAGGCTAAAGCAGTTACCACCGCAATCGCTAACAATACCCCAAGGTTGGCAAAGTGAAGCTCTAACGCGTAGGCACCCAGCCAGGTCACCCCGACCGCCGCGGCCAGCCCGCCCAGTAACCCTTCAAGGGTCTTATTCGGGCTCACCGCCGGTGCCATTTTGTGTTTGCCAAACTTCTTTCCAGCAAAGTAAGCACCGCTGTCCGCACACCAAACCAGCACAAATACCAGCAGTACTAATTTGGCACCGTAGTAAGTGGAAAATTGATAATCCGCGGCGCGCAGCAACAACACACTCCACATAAAGGGCAACATGGTGAGCAAGCCAAACACCAAACGAAGGAGTTTACTGTGGGTCCAATAGCTGCCGGAGCGCGGGAATGCGAGCACAAGAACAGTAGCAAATAGCCACCAAGCCGCCCCTGTGGCGGCGACCGCAAAAGGCGGTAAACGGACGTGCCCCAATGCCATGGCGTCAAAAGGGAGAGCAAACAGAGACAATGCCAACGCCGCAGCGGGAATGATAAAAGTCAGCAGGCGTGACGACGCCGAAACAAATTGCGTCCACTCCCAAAGTCCAATAAGCGTGACGACCGCTATCGCTGCCACAAAGGCAGGAAACGGTAAGTAGAAAACGCCCGCGACCACTAACGGGACTAAAAAGGCCGCGGTTAAAACTCGTTGTTTGAGCAAACTGATTCCTCGTGGTTACTTATCCGTGGTTATCATGGCTTTAATTTGCTCGCCCGTGCAGCCAAACCGTCGTTCTCGGTTGACGTACCAAGCCACAGCATCATACAAACTCTGTTCGTTGAAGTCCGGCCAATACTGCTCAGTAAAACACAGCTCGGCATAAGCGGCTTGCCATAAAATAAAGTTACTGATGCGACACTCCCCGCTGGTGCGGATCATCAAATCCACGTCCGGTAAGTCAGCCAACATCAAATGGCGAGCAATATCTTGCTCACCGATATCGTTCGGTTGCAACTGCCCCGCGGCGACCTCTTCGGCCACTCGGCGTGTTGCCTGGGTAATATCCCACTGCCCACCATAGTTAGCAGCAATATTGAGCACCAAGCGATCATTGTTTGCCGTCAGCGCTTCGGCTTCAGCGATTTTGGTTTGCAGGGACGGGCTAAAGCGAGAGGTATCACCGATAATGCGTAATTGTACACCGTGACTGTCTAGCCGCTTGACTTCACGAGAAAGCACATTGATAAATAGCTCCATCAATACGCTTACTTCATCTTCAGGACGACGCCAGTTCTCACTGCTAAATGCAAATAACGTCAGGGCTTTTACCCCGAGTTCAGACGCTGCTTTCACCGTTTTACGCACCGCTTTGACACCCGCTTTATGTCCAAACACACGGGCTTTGCCTCGTGCTTTGGCCCAACGTCCATTGCCGTCCATGATCACGGCAATGTGCTGCGGTAAAGCGGCAGATTCGAGCTGCGCATCAAGAGACTGGGAACTCATGTTTCTCCTTGGCAAATAAAAAGCGCTGTACTGCACGCACAGCGCTTTAGCATCGGCGGTAAAGTCTAATGAGATTTAGACTTCCATCAACTCTTTTTCTTTTGCATCAAGAAGTGCATCAACATTCTTGACCGCTTCATCGGTCAACTTTTGAATGTTATCTTGCGCGCGATGCTCATCATCTTCAGAGATTTCTTTGTCTTTAAGCAGCGCTTTAAGCTCATTGTTAGCATCACGGCGAATGTTACGAACAGCGACACGAGCTTGCTCACCTTCAGCACGCACGACTTTCACCATGTCTTTGCGACGCTCTTCGGTCAACGGGGGCAAAGGAACACGGATCACTGTGCCGGCAGAGGCTGGGTTAAGGCCCAAGTCTGAGGTCATGATTGCTTTTTCAACTGCTTGTGTCACTTGCTTGTCGTACACGCTGATCGCCAACGTACGCGCATCTTCTGCCACAATTGAGGCCAGCTGATTCAAGGGGGTCGGTGCACCGTAGTACTCAACCGTGATCCCTTCAAGCAAGCTTGGGTGGGCACGGCCTGTGCGCAATTTACCTAGCGTGTGTTTTAGCGCGTCTACACTTTTATCCATACGCGCTTTGGCGTCGTCTTTTATGTCATTAATCACGGGAGTATCCTTGCGATTGAATTAGTTTGTAAGATTATGCCACCAATATCGGCTTAGCTGTTAGTGATCAAGGTGCCTTCTGCCTCGCCCATCACGACACGGCGTAATGCACCTGGCTTGTTCATATTAAAGACACGAAGGGGCAGCTTATGATCACGTGCTAGCGTAAATGCGGCCAAATCCATCACTTTCAACTCTTTTTCTAACACATCTTGGTATGTCAGCGAGTCATAAAGCGTTGCATCTGGGTTTTTGGTTGGGTCATCGCTGTACACACCATCGACCTTGGTTGCTTTAATCACGATATCAGATTCGATTTCAATACCGCGTAAACAGGCCGCTGAATCCGTGGTGAAGAAAGGGTTACCTGTCCCGGCGGAGAATATCACCACACGACCATTGCGAAGCTGGCTAATCGCTTCTGCCCAATTATAGCTATCACATACACCATTCAAGGGAATGGCCGACATCACTCGCGCGTTCACATAGGCACGATGAAGTGCGTCACGCATTGCCAACCCGTTCATCACGGTGGCTAACATACCCATGTGATCGCCCACAACACGGTTCATTCCCGCCTCAGCAAGACCAGCACCCCGGAATAGATTACCGCCACCGATAACCAAACCCACCTGAACACCCAGCTCGACCAGTTCTTTGATTTCTTGTGCCATGCGATCTAGCACGGCGGGATCAATCCCGAATCCATCATCGCCCTGCAGGGCTTCACCGCTAAGTTTAAGTAAAATTCGTTGATAAGCTGGCTTAGGATTTGTAGTCATTTCACTACCTTTCAATTAGGCACTCATTAGGGAAGAAGGTTATGGAAGACCGCGGCGAGCACCGCGGTCTGAGTCAGAAAAATTAGCTTTGTTGCGCTGCAGCAACTTCTGCAGCAAAGTCTACTTCTTCTTTCTCGATGCCTTCGCCAACTTCAAAACGGATGAAGTCAGTCACTTCGGCACCTTTTTCTTTCAGCATTTGACCTACAGTTTGTGATGGGTCCATTACAAATGCTTGGCCCGTCAGAGAGATTTCACCGGTGAATTTCTTCATGCGACCAGCAACCATTTTCTCTGCGATCTCAGCAGGCTTGCCAGATTCCATTGCGATATCAACCTGAATTTGCTTCTCTTTCTCTACCACGTCGGCAGGAACATCTTCAGGGTTAACATAGTCAGGCTTAGACGCGGCGATGTGCATAGCCACGTGCTTGATGGTTTCTTCGTCCGCTTTCGCTGCAACGATAACACCAATGCGGCCGCCGTGGCGGTATGAGCCAACTTTCTCGCCTTCGATGAATGAAACACGGCGGATGTCCATGTTTTCACCGATTTTCGCTACTAGCTCAGCACGCTGCTGCTCAAATTTCTCTTTCAGCGCGTCGATGTCAAGGCCTTCAGCCAATGCAGTTTCAGCAACTTGGTCAGCAAATGCAGCGAAGTTAGCGTCTTTTGCAACGAAGTCAGTTTCACAGTTGATCTCAACGATCGCTGCTTTGCCTTCGTTTTCTTTTACTAGGATCACGCCTTCAGCTGCAACACGGCCAGCTTTTTTCGCTGCTTTTGCCGCACCGCTCTTACGCATGTTCTCGATTGCTACTTCGATATCCGCGTTTGCTTCAACCAGTGCTTTTTTACATTCCATCATGCCAGCGCCAGTGCGCTCGCGAAGTTCTTTAACCAGGGCAGCGGTAACAGTTGCCATTGTTCAATCCTCGATTCGAAACTATTTGGGTAAAAAACAGGGGCCCGAAATCGGCCCCTGCTAACCATACTTAGCTTACAGCATGAAAGATGACACGCTGATGGCTAAGAACGCTCACAAGGAGCTGTCGTCTTACTCAGCGACTTCAACCAGCTCGTCTTCTGCTTGCGCAACGATGTCTTGGCTACGGCCTTCTTTGTAAGCGTCAGACGCGGCATTCAGGTAAAGCTGGATAGCGCGGATCGCGTCATCGTTACCTGGAATAACGTGGTCAACGCCGTCTGGGTTAGAGTTAGTATCTACCACTGCAAATACTGGGATACCCAGGTTGTTCGCTTCTTTGATGGCAATGTGCTCGTGATCCGCATCGATAACGAACATTGCATCAGGCAGGCCGTTCATGTTCTTGATACCACCCAGTGATTTGTCAAGTTTTTCCATCTCACGGGTGTACATCAGTGCTTCTTTCTTGGTCAGCTTCTCAAACGTACCGTCAGTAGACTGGGTTTCCAGGTCTTTCAGACGCTTGATTGACGTACGAACGGTTTTCCAGTTAGTGAGCATGCCGCCCAACCAACGGTTGCTGACATAAAACTGCTCGCAGTTTTCTGCTGCCGCTTTTACCGCTTCGCTTGCTGCGCGCTTAGTACCAACGAACAGGACTTTACCTTTACGCTCACCGATTTTTGACAGTTCAGCCAAAGAATCGTTAAACATTGGTACAGTTTTCTCAAGGTTGATGATGTGCACCTTGTTACGTGAACCAAAGATGAAAGGCTTCATTTTTGGGTTCCAGTAACGGGTTTGGTGACCGAAGTGTACGCCCGCCTTGAGCATGTCGCGCATTGAAACAGTAGCCATGATAATTTCCTCTTGGGGTTAGGCCTCCACATATCCCATTCACCGACCCGCTTTAAGGGCACCCCGGTCAATGTGTCGATATGTGTGTGATTTAAAATAAAAAGTATTGAGTGAATACCATCAAACTGAAACCTAGCTCAGCTAAATTGATCACAATGACGGTTTTCGGCGCGCTTTATACCACAAAAACACCAACAAAATCTAGCAATATTGCGCATTCAATAGCGCCCGGTTGCCAAAGCCTCTCAGCGAGATCCACCCCCTTTTGGTTTCCAGAACGCATAGGGCTTGATACCATAACCCCACTTCCATGCGGCTGCTCACCTCAGTCTCTGCGACAAGCGTAGCAGGTCTGGGCGGCTGTGCTCGATGATAACGAACGTGAACGCAGTCACACCCTCGTTTTCATCGTCATCATTGAGCAACCCCAAATTAAAGTGAGAAAGCAAAATGACAATCCCGATCAAAACAGAAGAAGAAATTGAAAAAATGCGCGTGGCTGGCCGCCTGGCGTCAGACGTACTTGTCATGCTCGGTGACTATGTTAAACCAGGCATTACCACCCGTGAGCTCGATGACATTGCTCATAAATATATGACGGAAGTGCAAGGCACCACGCCGGCTACTTTGGATTATCATGGTTTTCCAAAATCCATGTGCACCTCGATTAACCATGTGGTCTGCCACGGCATTCCGAGCGATAACGACGTGCTGCAAGACGGTGATATCGTTAATATCGATGTCACGGTGATCAAAGATGGCTACCATGGCGACACCTCAAAGATGTTTTTAGTCGGTGAGGTGTCTCTCGAGGACAAACGCCTTTGTCGTGTCACCCAAGAGAGCCTTTATCACGCCATCAAGAAGGTAAAGCCAGGCGCCACCGTAGGGGAGCTCGGCACTGCCATTCAAAAGTTCATTAAAAACAGCAACACACGCTACTCGATCGTTAAAGAATACTGTGGCCATGGCATTGGCGCGAGCTTCCATGAAGACCCACAAGTGGTGCACTACAAAAACAATGATCGCACTGTGCTCAAACCTGGTATGTGCTTTACCATCGAGCCTATGATTAATGCAGGCAAGTATGGAACTGTGCTTGATGAGGATGATGGCTGGACGGTATACACCATCGACGGCAAAAAATCGGCACAGTGGGAGCATACTCTGCTGGTGACTGAGACCGGGGTAGAGGTATTAACGCTGAGAGAGGAAGAGAACCTCCCACGTTACATCAACCACTAATACAATCACTCAAAGCCGGCCTCGTTCCGGCTTTTTTTTGCGCAAAGGATCGCCATGACAGACACAGTGATTACGCCACAACACCTCGGGGATGACCAACTCGACCCCATCACACTCAAGGCGCAATTTCAGCAATTGCTGGAGCAGCAAAAACAGGACTTTTTAGCCAATGTTCCCGTGGCTGAGTTGGTGTACCAACGCACCGATTATATGGACGGGTTGTTAGCGAGGTTGTGGCGTCACTTTGGCTTTGAGCACACCCCGCTCGCGTTAGTCGCGGTAGGAGGATACGGCCGGCGTGAGCTGCACCCACTCTCGGATATTGATTTACTCCTGCTTTGCCAATCCCCGCTGGATAACCACCAACAACAAAGTTTGAGCGATTTGCTCACCCTATTATGGGATTTAAAACTTGAAGTCGGTCACAGTGTGCGTACAGTCGATGAGTGCATTCACGTGGGGCTGGACGATCTTACCGTCGCCACCAACTTACAAGAGTCACGCTTGTTATGTGGCGATAACCAACTGTTTGATGCGCTTGAAGCCCGGGTACACGATGACAGCTTTTGGCCCAGCGAGCGGTTTTATCAAGCCAAAGTTGAAGAACAAAAAGCGCGTCATCGCCGCTATCATGACACCGCCTACAAGCTGGAGCCTGATTTAAAGCTCAGCCCCGGCAGCCTCAGAGATATTCACACCTTGTCTTGGATTGCGCGCCGTCACTTTGGTGCCACCAGCTTACGGGAAATGAGCGATTTTGGCTTTTTGACCGACGCGGAATATCGCGAGCTCAATGAGTGTCAGAATGTATTATGGCGTATTCGCTTTGCACTTCATCTTGAGCTACGCCGCTACGATAATCGCCTGACCTTTGCACACCAAACATCAGTCGCAGAGCTGCTTGGCTATCGAGGTGAGGGCAATCGTGCGGTCGAAACCATGATGAAAGACTTTTTTCGCACGCTCGGGCGCGTTGGTGAGCTCAACAAAATGCTGCTACAAATCTTTGATCAAGTGATCATCGACAATGGCCGCACGGGTGACGTTGAGGTGTTAAGTGACGATTTTCAGCGCTGCGGACGCACCATCGAAGCGCGTAAACCCGCGCTATTTCAAGCGCGACCGGAAACCATTCTCGATATGATGCTGCATATCGCTAACGACACCTCGATTGAAGCGATTGCGGCGCCTACCCTGCGGCAGTTGCGTACAGCAAGACGTCGACTCAATCACTTTTTGTGTCAGCAAGAAGACGCACGTGAAAAATTCATGGCCTTGGTTCGTCACCCCAATGCGCTGCACAAAGCGTTTGGTTTAATGCACCGCCACGGGGTGATGTCTGCCTACCTGCCGCAGTGGAGTCAAATTGTCGGCCAAATGCAATTTGACTTGTTTCATGTCTATACCGTCGACGAACATACCATTCGCCTACTCAAACATATGCGCTTGTTTGATGACGAGGCCAACCGAGATCGCCATCCCATTTGTTGTGATGTTTTCCCCCGCCTAGCACGCCGCGAGCTTTTACTGATTGCGGCCATTTTTCATGACATTGGCAAGGGGCGCGGTGGCGATCATAGCGAGATTGGCGCCATTGAATCGCATGATTTTTGTTTAGAGCATGGTTTATCCAAACCAGAAGCAAACATTGTCAGCTGGCTCGTCCGTAACCACTTACTGATGTCCGTCACCGCGCAGCGCCGTGATATTTATGATCCTGATGTGATTACTGACTTTGCCAAAGAGGTGCGTGATGAAGAGCGGCTGGATCTTCTCCTTTGTCTTACCGTGGCCGACATCAATGCCACCAACCCAGATTTATGGAACAGTTGGAAACGCACACTGATCGCAGAGCTATATTACTCGACACAAAAAGCACTGCGCCGCGGCTTAGAAAACCCACCAGATGTACGTGAACGCATTCGTCATAACAAACACTTAGCGGCTGCCATGTTACGTAAACAAGGCCATAGTCCCAGGGATATAGAAGTCTTATGGCAGCGTTTTAAGGCGGACTACTTTCTGCGCCATACCCACAAACAAATTGCTTGGCACAGTGAACATCTCCTTCATCACGCCGGCGACACCCCACTAGTGCTGGTCAGTAAAAAAGCAACCCGTGGCGGGACCGAGATTTTTGTTTACTGCCAAGATAGGCCCAGCTTGTTTGCACGCGTGGTGGCGGCACTCGATAAGAAAAACCTGAGCGTCCATGATGCACAAGTGATGACCAGTAAAGATGGTCACGCCCTCGATACCTTTATGGTGCTAGACCAAAATGACGAGGCCATTCCTCTTGACCGTCACCCAAGCATTATCGAAGGGGTCAGCAAGGCACTGGCAGAAACCGGGACAATGACTATCCCCAAACGGCGAGCACCGCAAAAGCTTCAGCATTTTTCGGTTAAAACCCAGGTACTTTTCTTACCCACGAAAAACGGTCGTCGCACATTGATGGAGCTGGTGGCACTTGACACACCTGGACTACTGGCTCGGGTCGGGGCCGTTTTTGCGCGCCAAAATGTCAGTGTCCATGCCGCTAAAATCACCACCATTGGTGAGCGCGCCGAAGACTTTTTTATCGTCACCGACGCAGAGAACCAAGCATTAACCTCCGAGCATCAGGCACAGTTAAAAGCGGCATTGGAAAAAGCGCTCGCGCGCGCCAAATAACAAGCGCCCCGTCAATCATGCAAAGCGACGGTGAGTGCGTCGCTTAATAGAGGCAACATTCAACCATGAGGTGGCTATGTATCAGCAGTTGAAAAACATTGGCATTGAACATCCGGAAAAAATTGAGCGTTATTCACTGCGTCAAGAAGCCAGTTATGACACGCTCAAAGTCTACTTCAGCAAGCAAAAGGGCGATCTTTTTGCCCGTAGCATGAAGTTTAAGTATCCACGCCAGCGGAAAAATGTGGTTGTCGACAGCGGCACCGGCCGGTCTCGAGAAGTCACTGAGATCAATCGCAGCCTGTCTCTGGTGATCGATGAACTGGATCGTATCGTTCAGCACGAGCAAACAGAGCAAGACGTGAAGCAAAAGGTACTCACCGATCTCCGTCATCTGGAAAAAGTGGTTGCTAGTAAGATTGCCGAAATCGAAGCCGAGCTAGATAAGCTCTAACACAACCTATGTGGGAGCGGCCTGCAAGGTGCGGCCTGCAAGGGATTACCGACACGGGGCGATTTACCCCGAATAGGTGATGCCAGGCACATCCCACTCCAGTGCCGATAGAACATGCTGCCACCTAGTATCGAACGGTGCCTGTACCTTGACCGTCTCAGCGCTAACGGGATGGATAAACTGTATCTCGCTAGCATGAAGTAACAGCTGATGGCAGTGAAAGTGCTCGCGGAAAACACGATTGTGTCTCCCGTCGCCATGGGTAGTATCGCCGATAATCGGATGGCTGAGGTGATGCATATGACGACGCAATTGGTGTTTTCTTCCCGTTTGCGGCTGCATCGCCACCAGGCTATAGCGGCTGGTCGCATACCGCCCCGTTGCGATGGGAAGCTCCACCGATGCCAGTGGTTGATAGTCCGTCACGGCCGGCTTGGCCGTCGGTGTCTGGCTCGCGTCTTTGTCCGCGATCCTGTCTTGCTCTTCCACCAGTGGGTAATCGAGTCGACCGGGCTCTGTGATCCAGCCTCTGACCACCGCATAGTAGGCTTTTTTTATCTGCCCTTGCGCAAACTGAGGCATCAACAAGGATGCCACTTCGCGAGAAAGCGCAAAAACTAAGACCCCGGAGGTGGGTTTATCGAGCCGGTGTAAAGGATAAACATGCTGACCGATCTGATCCCTCAATGTCTGCATCACAAAGCGTGTTTCCCCTTTATCTAGCCACGAACGATGGACCAGCATCCCTGCGGGCTTATTCACCACAACCAACGACGCATCACGGTATAAAATAGATAAAGGTTGTTCACTCATCATTGGGTTAACAGCGCGTCAATACGATAAGTCACTTTGACCACCGCCGTCGCCCCTTGATGTTCTTTCATCGCTTCTTCCACATAGGGGGCGATTTCAAAATTGCTTGGCAACGGCTGGCGAGCAACAACCAAGGCACGCATTTTGGGTAAAAAGATCCACTGTAGCCACTCATGGCAATCAAGCGTATCCACCGCAAACGGCTCGGTACTGGCTAGTCGTTTAGATGATGGTGGCTCGGATTGGAGCAGATCACAGGCGTCGAGCAACTGTTCGAGTTCATCAAGAAGTTGCTCACATTGTTGGTGAAGAGTCATTGACAACCTCATCATTAATCAAATTAGAAACCGCGAAGCATAGCACGTTCCCAGCCAAGACAACATCAACTCGACAAGCATCTCACCGGTAAAAACTGATATACTCGCGCGCATTAAGCGATAACCAAGAGCGGACATCATGGAAACGGTTCACGCCCTCAGCGCCCTATTTGACCACGCCGATTGCCAATTCAGTGTTTACGACTTAGGTCGTCGTGTTTGTCAGCTGGATGAAACGACCTTTCGCGCGGTTGAGGCCAATCAACAGCCTTACCCTCACCCTTTGCGTCAACATGCCCACATAGCTGTCGCTTTCTGGCCACCAGGGGGTGCCCCTTGGGTATGGTTTTTAAAAATGCCTCTTGATGAGCGGGGCTTGCTCAACCACACCGCAATGGGAGACTTTTTGCAGTATGTCAGCGCGGCCATGGGCGAGCGCCTAACCGCGACACCGAATAAAGAGCAACGTGAAAAACTGGCCAACAATCCCTATACCTTTACTCCCACCGACGACAAGATGGCAATGTTTCATGCCAGATTGACTTATCAACTGGGCCGGCCAGCCAGTCAGTATTATGATCATGCCCAACATTATTTAAATGGCGAGCTTGGCTGGGATAACTGGCAAGGGGTTGGCCTGCAGGGGCTCGCTGATACCTGTGTACGCATGGCCGAGCAAAACAATGCCACTCGTATCCGCAAAGCGCTGAACAACCTTCCAACGACGCCGCTGTATGCCCTGCTGGGCTGCTTAGAGCATTGCCAAATCAATGAAAAGCTCGCGGCAAGCGTGCGCGACATGTTTAGCCAAATGTGTCAGGCTCAGGAAGTGGATCTTTTCTTGGTTAGCGCCTTACTCCGCGCACATGCGGGTGCCCCAACAGCTACGCGTCATCATTTGATCGCGGCCGTGCTGGACAAACCCGAACTACACCATCGCGAGATTTTTGTTGCGATTGCAGGGCGCTGTTGGGAGAGTTTAACGGACGACGCCGTGCTGGATCGCTTTTTGATTGCGCTTGCCGATCAGCACGATACGGCACTGTTTCAACAAATCTATGCCGATCTTGTGATGCTGCCACCGCTTCGCGGCGCACTGCTTAGCCGTTTGCACGGTGATACCTCGCCAGCGCTGACCCAAGCGATGGCACGTATGCAACAAGCTGTTAGACAGACTCCTAATGATCACTGATCTGTTGACCATTGTCTTAGTCGTTGTCGCCGCCTTGCTGTTTTGGCAACAGCGGCGACAATCCGAGCAAGCACACCAGTACATTCGCCAATACTGCCAGCGGATGGAGTTGCAACTATTGTCTATCGCACGAGGTCACCACACCCTACGCAGAACCGAACAAGGGTGGCAATGGCTCACCCAATACTGGTTCGAGTTTTCTGCCACCGGGGATGATCATTACATCGGTCACGCTCAGCTCCGAGGGTTAAGGTTAAAGGCGATAGACACGCCCGTTCATGCGATGCCGAGATCTGGCCAAACCAACGGCTAGCTCTCACTCAATATTGATAATAAAAAGGCAGGGAGAATTATTCGCGCGACGTGAAAAGCTGTACTAGATTGGAAGTATGGTGCACACGCAAGGTTAGTGCTAACGGTGCGTGACAGGGAGTCGCCAGTGTCGGGTTAACCGGCCAGAAAAAAGGAAAGGGCGCAGCTTGCGCCGCGCCCCAGAGTTTTACTTGCAGCCATCCTGCTACTAAAAGGTGCTCCCTGCATCATTCCTTGATCAGTCGCCGATTCCTTCAGCGTCGTTCCATGTCTCTCCGTCTTGGAGGTGTCCTTTCGTCATCCTGACAAACCGAAATTCCCGTTTTCGATAAGCTCTCCATCCTGGAGGTGTCCATGACTTCGTCCTGAAGTTGTCCTTAAGCCCCCATCCTGGGTTGTCCTAAGTCTTCCTGACGTACAAGCTCCCTGCTTGTAGAGAACGGCTCCATCCGTTGTCCTTTCGCAATCCATGCCAGCGCTTCTTCCTGAAGTACTGCCTCATCCTGAGGTACCAAGTCCTTGGTGATTCCTGTTCCCTGTGTCAGTTCCCTTCCGACACCCATAAGATTACGCGACTGAGCGTTTGGTACAAGCCATTCTCGCCTGCTTAATCTCTCATTTTTTATCTTGAACAAAGAAATATCATGTAAGCCCATGTAATAAAAT
>NZ_PXUD01000039.1:0-7939 GCF_003390965.1 Salinivibrio sp. HTSP | reverse complement strand
CAAATTTAACCGATGAATATGGTGAGACGCTGATTTTTGATGTGCCAGACCTAGAAGACAATGACGCACTGAAACTGTTGGTTGAGTTTGGCGCGGATGTAAATGCCAGAAACGGTTTAGGGCAAACACCGCTATTAGATTTCATCAGAGTAAACATGGATGAAGTGCTTTATCTCTTGGATAACGGTGCTGATCCTTTTGTGATAGACAATGGTGGACTGAGTGCAGCCTATTCGGTTCAACAGTCACTAGATAGTATGGATAAATCCAGCGAAGCGTATAAAAAAATGCTGAAAATTCAGCAAAAAATGATTGAGCTCGGTGTACAGTTTCCCGCTTTGACACCATACGGAGAGCGTTTTAGAAACAATATTGTGTACTGTGTTAAGCCAAGAGGCTATCGCCCTCGCGAAGAGTGTGAAGAGGAAGGGACGCATCCTTATCTAAAACCGCAATCCGACTCATCTAAAAAGCAGGATGAAAAGATACTGCGAGAGCGTTATGGCATTGACGCCAAATTATAAATATTAATAGACTCAGTTAGGCATTTTATATGGAAGATACGCATAAAACTCCCTTTGAAGTATTGTCACAATCAAAAGATAAACTGTTTTATTTTATTTTTGATGCTGTGCAAAATCCCGAAGCTAGAACATTCTGGGAAGCGATGGTGTCTGGCAACGATGTGGCGTGGGAGTATCTTTATCAGGGTACAGAGTATGCACACCTTATGGATGCCTCACCACTCATCATTGAGATCAAAGAAGGTAAGCCCGGAGAAACACTACTTTATTGGATCCATGATTATACCCAACGCTTCCCAAATGCTGGTCTTGTTGGCGTTTACAATGGCTCGATGGCTTCGCTTCATTCTCACTGGCAACAATGGGTGAGTATTATCGACAAGTCAGGCACATCCCGAATGCTGCGCTTCTACGGCACCAGTGTATTGCTAGAGCTTTTTGACGTTCTCACCGATGGTCAGAGAGGCGCATTTATAGGGGCGCATGAGGCACTCTATATGCCGGATGTGATTGATGACAAGCCGATGCTTCTACCATGTTGGGACGAGGAAACGGGGTCGCCTTGGGCGCCACAAGACGCTTTGTCGTCGCCCATCGTCTTAACGTCTGAACAGCACGATATCTTCTTCTGGCCAGAAAGAGTTGAAGAGCTAATTACGGCTGTTCACTCTGACTTAGCCCCTAATTACGCTTGGTTACTGAAAAGGCAAAACGTTAGAAACTGCTTTATCGAAGGCCTGCACATTGCCAGTGAAAAATATCCCAATGCGACACGAAATGAGTGGGAAACATTCGCATATACGCGTTTTTACCTAGGCGATAAATTTTATCAGCACCCGGAGTTTGAGCGTTTACTGGCTATTTTCTCGATAAAAAAAGCCATTACTGTGTTTTATAACAAGCACAAAGGCGATGAGTTGCTCAAAACAAAATATACCACCCGCGGATGGTTAGGCATTGAAGGCCGCGCCACACTGATCACAGAGTAAATATGATGCCTAATCAAGCGTCCGAGAATGCACTAATCAATCGGTTATCAGCACCGTTTTGCGCGGTGGTTGATGCCGCTGTATGTCCGCAAGTTTTCCAAGCGATCGATGACGACGCACTCGCGACCCATCGGTTGTATTGGGGCGAAATGGGCGAGATCCACCATTCGCTATCGCCTTACTTATTGGTCAATCCCAGCATCGACTGGCTTGTAGCGCTGAGTGAAGAGCAGCCGAACTGGGGCATCGCCTTTGTGTTTGATGATCCGCTTATCAACCAAGATGAAGAGAGCCTCTTCATTCGTGCGAAGCGTTTTTGGCAAACGTGGATACAGGTTAAAGATACCTATCAACAAACCGTGTTGCTGCGATTGTTCGATAGGCAGGTGTTTCAAGCGCTATGGCACGCCTCGTCAGACACAGAAAAGCAGGCATTAAGCGGGCCGTTTAAATATGCGCTGTTCGGTACACTTAATGATACCGAGGGAGAAACCTTCCCCTTGCGTCCGGAAGCGGCAGATAAGGCCTTCTGTCCGCCCTTGCCGCGTGCGCTGAGCGAGGCGCAATATGCCGCTCTGTTGAATCTATCACTGCCAAAGCAGTATCAAGCCTACAAAACGCATCTACAGACCCACCATGGGCGCACCCATGCATGGTCAGAGGCGCAATGGACGCAATTCATTGAAACTGGTGTGAGCGAAGCAAGCGCCAACGGGTTTCAGCAACAGCAAGATATTGTTCGTTTTCTTAGCTTAAAAATCGAGCTAGGCGATACCTTCTATCAAGAGGCGTGGGCACAGAAGATCATTACCCGACCCATTATCGATGGGCAAAAAACGCCTATGGATCGTCTATTTGAGCAAGCTTTAATTCTACTAGATAAGGAATCTTCGTCGTCATGAGCAGTAATGCAAAGGCCGCTTTGCTCTCGAGTTCACAGGCCGCCCAACAAAACTTTTCAACAGACAACGTATTAGAAGGCGGCTGCGTCGAGTGTGCCTGTGAAACGTTTATTCGTTACCATTACGACGATGATAAGCCCGTGCCCAATGCCCCCTTTGTGTTGACTGATAGCAAAAAAACGCAAATTGAAGGGAAAACCGACGATCAGGGGCTGTGCAAGATCCAGAACATGGGGTGTGGGGGCTATGAGATTTTGCTACAAGAGGGAGACGATGAATTCGAGCCAGAAGAAGTGCTGGCGAACAACCCCGTCCTGCAAGACTCGCCGGAATACGCGGCACTGGCTGGCGAATATTTTGCCCTCTATACCCTTTTAAACCGCAAAGGCTATTTGTCTTACGATGCAGACGACAGCTCGGCCGATAGCATTGACGTTGATCGAAGCTGGACAACGTGGATCCCCGATGACTATGAACCGGCTTATGAGCGGTTTTGGATGCTTCACCGTCAAATAAACCAAGGGACACGCAAGCAAAAAGAAGCGGTTCAAAAAATGTATAGCAGCCTAGCCGGTGAGACGGCAAGTATGGCGCAAGATAATCCCGCTTTATTGTTGTTTGTTGAAATCGCGTTAGGCTGCGTCCCTGTGGTCGGGCAGGCCATGGATTTATATGATTTGGGCGATTGGAGCTGGCGGACTTATGAGCAAGACTCACTAGATAACTGGCATTGGGCCGAGGGAACCTTGATAGCCATCGGTTTCGTGCCTGGGTTAGGGGATGCGGCGAAAAAAACCGGTTGTGCCATTTTAGATGCACTCAAAAAAGCCGATTCTCGGGCAATTCAACTGGCGATGAAAATCATCCGAAGCTTGTCGAATGGCAACCTCGTCAAGTATTTGGCCGATTTTGATAAAACGCTTAACAGTTGCGCCAAGGAAGCGAAAGAGTTAATCAACAAAACCATTTTTGGCTTAGAAAAAGTGGTGATGCAAAGCGATAGCTGGATCCTGCGTCTTGCGTCCGGTGCCATCCTTGGAATGATTGATGGCTTGAAATCCTTGCTTCAAAAAATCGATGACATGCTCGATTGGATCAAAGGAAAATTTGATGAGTTCAAGGGCAAAATTATTACGGTTAAGCCTGGCACCGCGCACCCTAAAGAGACCCTTGAGGCGCCAGAAAACACCAACGCAGGCAAGGCAGACCCTCATCAAGAAAATCAAGACAAGGCTAATCGTCACACCAATGAAACCGACGGGGACGGGGCCTGTCAGCCTTCCAATAAATGTACGGAAAAAGGCGAACCTGTTGATATGCAAACGGGTAAAGCCTTTGAGCTACGGGAAGACTTTACCGTTGCGGCTCATTTGCCTGTGTCACACGAGCGCTACTATCACTCACGCGGAGAGCGTCACACTGGCCTGATGGGTCGCCTATGGCGAAGCAGTTGGGATATCAGTCTGACCATTGAAGGCGACACGGCGTTATGGATAGACAAAGACTATACCCAAGCACGCTTCCCGCTCCCATTTACCGCGACGCCAACCCAATCGGCGATGAAGCCTGATTGGCGTTTACACCGAGATCCATCTGGGCACTTGGTACTTAAGCACAAAACCGGGTTGAGTTATCACTTTGGCTTTGCCGCGGGCAGCGTACTCAAAGTCACCAAAGTCCAAGATAGCTACGGTAACAGCACCCAGTTTGTTTATCAGCACGCCACATTAAAGTGGGTGGTATTAACAGATCAGCGCTTAATCAAGGTTGCCACCGAGCGTAATCGCATTACCGCCTTAACCTTGTGTGAGCGCGATAAAACGGTGATCCGTGAATTGGCGCAGTATCATTATGACGACCAAGGCTTTTTGCTCTCGGTGCGCGCGGAAGCGGGACGGAATTTTGACTACCAATACAATCAAGCCGGTCACCTTATTCGTTGGCAAGATAAGGCTAAGACCTGGGTTGAGCATGATTACGACGAGCAAGGCCGAGCCCTTGCGACACGTTGTGCGGGTGACTACTGGAACGACCACATTCGCTACGACGACGAGCAGCGGATCCATTACTACAAAAATGCGTTTGGTGGCATTACCGCTTACCACTTAGACGAACGCAACCGCGTGGTGAAAACCGTGGCGCCCGATGGTAGCACCATCACTCAAACGTGGGATAACGACAACCTAATTAGCCAAACCAATGCATTGGGTGAGACAACCTTCTATGCCTATGATGATTGGGGGAATGTAACCGACGTGATGCTGCCGGATGGGGCGGTGCATGCTTATCAGTACAGCGAGGAAGGCCATCTACTCGGTTATACCGACCCTGAAGGTGCGACATGGACGTATCAATACAACCCACAAGGGGATGTGATTACCGCAACCGATCCTGAAGGGCGGGAAACCACGCTGACTTATACCCCAGAAGGGCACCGAGAAAGCCTGACGGAGCCCGATGGCACCACCACGCGCTATACCTACAATGAACTCGGGTTATTGGCCCGCGTAGCGCCCCAAGTGGGCATGGGTATGCGGTTTGAATACGATCGCCAAGGGCGGTTATGCCGACGCATCAGTGACAATAACTTGGTCCGGACGTGGCACTACCAAAACGATAGCCTCACCCCAAGCAGCGTTTGTTATGAAGATGGCACTGCCGCTTACTTTGAATACGACATTGAAGGCAATCTGGTCAAAGTCACCGATGCGCTGGGGCATAGCCAGTCGTTCGATTACGATGCGTTTGACTTATTGTCACAGGCGATTGACCCTCTCGGGGCGGTGACTCGCTACCACTACAATGCCGAAGCAGAGTTTGCTGGGG
Organism: Salinivibrio sp. HTSP; assembly: GCF_003390965.1. Classification (NCBI taxonomy): domain Bacteria; kingdom Pseudomonadati; phylum Pseudomonadota; class Gammaproteobacteria; order Vibrionales; family Vibrionaceae; genus Salinivibrio; species Salinivibrio sp. HTSP. The sequence goes on along the minus strand of NZ_PXUD01000039.1, from coordinate 2,698 downwards.
TCACCAACAGTCAAGGCCATGACTGGCGCTACACCTTTGATAAACAAGGACGTGTAGTTAGCCAGCAGCACTATGATAAGCGCGTTGAGCAGTACGAGTACGACGCAGCAGGGCGGCTGAGTCGTCACACCAAACCTGATGGCTATCAACACCAATACGACTACGACCAAGGGGGGCGGGTTAGCCACATCCACACCTTCGATGCGTCGGGCGCACCAGCCGGGCAAACCTGGTACGAATACGACGCGGCCTCGCGCCTGACCTACGCCGAAAATGGTGACGCATGGGTAGGGCTACGCTATAGCCCAGCAGGGTTATTGGTGGAAGAAACCCTTAATGGCACCACACTGGCCTATCAGTACGATGAAGCGGGACGCCGTATAGAGGCCAAAGGCACCGAAACCGCGCGCCAGTATGACTGGCACCATCATCAGCTGACACAGGTGCAAATCGGTGCTCACCAGCCGCTTGATTTTGCTTATACCCCACAAGGGCAAGAGCAACAGCGAGGTAACCAACAAGGTTTTCGTTTAACCCATCAATGGAGTGAGCGAGGCCTACTGACACAACAAGCGCTGGGCCAACACCAAGACCCATTGCGGCGTTACCACTACGATGCCCTTGACCGCTTAATTGGAATCGATGATAACCACCGTGGCAGTCATCGGTTTACGCTTAACCCCAATGGCCAAGTGGTTGGGGCACGACAACAAAAAGCCTCGCAACCTAACGGACGATTTGTGCACCTGTTTGGGTACGACAGCGAACTGAACCTCAATGAGACGGGATTTGCGACCGAATACAGCCAACAGCAACAAGTCGTGTCACTGGCCGATACGCGGGTGCAGCGCCAAAAACGCCGCCATGACCGCGCAGGGCGTGTATTAGAAACTGGCCGTTTTCGCTATCGCTATGATGCCTGCGGCCGCGTGATTGAAAAGACCGAGAACAAAACGGGCTACCGGCCACAGGTGACGCGGTTTAGCTGGAACGCGGATGACCGCTTAACTCACATTGAACTGCCCAACGGCACGCGGTATCGCTACCGCTACGACCCGTTTGGGCGACGCATCGCCAAAGAATGTGCGCAAAGCCAAACACAGACGCACTACCTGTGGGACGGCGCGCATATTGTGCAGCAGCAACAGGCCACCGCTGATGGGCAGGTGTTGCAACAAACCGAATACCTCTACGAGCCCGGCAGCTTCCGCCCGATGGCGCAAGTGACCCACCATGAGCAAGGCAGCGAGCTGCATTACATCGTGACCGACCACGCGGGCACACCGCAAGAGCTGTGTAATGAGCAAGGTGATATTGTCTGGCGGGGAGAGCAAGCGCTATGGGGTCATTACCACGGGCAATCACAACGCCACTGGCAACGACGCGAAGAAGCGGCCAACGACAGTATACAGTGTGACCTTCGCTACCAAGGACAACTCGAAGACCCAGAATCGGGCCTTTACTATAACGTAAACCGTTATTACGATGCAGACAGTGGCCAATACTTAAGCCCTGACCCAATAGGGTTTGCGGGAGGGTTAAGGCCACAGGCGTATGTTGCCAATCCACTAGAGTGGGTGGATCCGTTGGGGCTGGCACCCAATGGATGTAAAGATGACTCAGGAAGACCACTCAGTAGCTCCCAATATTCAGTAGCTTATGAAGCTAAAATCGATGATGAGTATTACCCTGGACGCTCTGACAAAGTTCATTTTCAAGATGCCAATAGGAAATTGCACGAGGCAATGCAAACAGACTCTAGTTTTGCGAAGAGTATGGAAGATATGTATCCAGGTATTAATGACGGAGTTAAACCTGGGCCTCGGGGAGCATATCCAAGGCGTGCACCTGTAAGAGAGTTAACTTGGCATCATCATCCAGATCGACCGGGAGTCATGCAACTGGTGCCATTATCTCAACATCAGGCTCCCGGTTTAGTTCAAGAAAGCTTGCATCCGGGAGGAAAAGGTGGAATGTCCAATTGGGGAGGAGGACGATAAATGATGAAGAAAAAACTAAGAGAAACATTAAGAGAATCAGACAGTATTGATTGGTATTTAGCTTTGTATCTACCTAAAGATGTATCATCTTGGGAACTCGAATCTTTGGCTATGATTGAAGATCCTGATGATGTTAATTCAGATGATCCAGATGATGATCCAGATATCGTTAAAGACGAAGGGTATAGATACGTTATGGGGGTACAAACAGTGCAGTCGATAGTTAAAAACCTGAGTGCTCAAAATATTAACTTTTCAGATGAGGATCTTTTTAAAGCATTTATATATTACTTTAAGTATGATGCTTTTATTAAAGTGTAAGGTATTAATTATGAAATAACCGTCGAAGTTTGTATCTTGGCAATTTATAAAAAGGAGGGTGTTCATAGTTCTGTGTCACCGAGCCATCACAGAACCATGTAATCCTCGATCCGCCCTTCGAGGTTGCTGATTAGCTGCGGCAGCGTCACATTCCAGTTTTGCATTGGAGGTATCTACTTTTTTGATGCCTTCAACATACTTGCGTGCAGCGCCAAAAACGTCGCCATGATCGCGCAGGGCGTGTACTAGACACCCTTAACCCACATTGAACTGCCCAACAGCACGCGGTATCGCTACCGCTACGACCCCTTTGGGCGACGCATCGCCCAAGGTAAGCGGTTAATAAACCCCACATATCCATAAGACACGGGCTTTGC
>NZ_PXUD01000003.1:0-5737 GCF_003390965.1 Salinivibrio sp. HTSP | reverse complement strand
GTCAGGCTGCAGACGAGAGTGTTGCACTTCGCGGTTGAATCCGCGCCTTACAACGTCATAAACGAGACTCTGAAAAAATTCATGTTCAGATAGAAGATTTGTTGAGGGAAGTTTGTAAATCAAAGAAAATTTTTTTATCCGATAAGCCAAGTATTACTCAACTAAAAGCGATGAGAAAGAAGTCAGGCGTAGCACAAAGCGCGACATTTAAGTTTGATGCGCTTCTTCAAGGAGATCAAAGCGCCTTATCACATTTAGCAAACCTCGATAGTCTAGAAGGGGAGGTGACGAAGGTAAGTGTCTTAGGTTTGTCTATCAAATTGGATAAAGCCCCAAATCTAGAAATTATGGTCATGAAAAATGTGATCAATAAAACAGCACCGTCACTCAAGTTTGAGCAATTTTATGTTTCGCAAGAAGTGAAAGTGCAAATCATTAGTAGCAAAAAAGCATCAGTGTCTGTCAGTTTCGATTAAGTAGGTTGAATTATGAGCAAGTTAGGTATTGTTTTCTCAGGTGGTGGTGGTAAAGGCGCTTATGAAGTAGGCGCTTGGAAAGCACTGCACGAGTTTGGCCTAGACAAAAATGTAGAAGCGGTTGCTGGTACGTCAGTAGGGGGCTTGAATGGCGCTTTGTTCGTACAAGGTGATGTATCAGCCGCAGAAAAACTATGGCGTGGCATCTCTGAAGACCAAATTATGTCTTTGAATAAAGACAATCTTGCTAGAAAAGCCGCTTCCTATACGAGTATATTGTTCACACCGTCATTGGCAGCTAGAGCAGTTTTGGCTATCACGGGGTTGAATCAATCACAGGGGTTATTTAATCAAAGTGGGCTGAAATACCTAATTGAAACAAGTGGTGCTTGTGATGACGTTAGTCGAAGTCAAATCCCGTTCCATGTTTGTGCATTGAACTCTAGTTCCCGAAAATTAGAGTACCCAGTTCTAACAGATAAAACACCGACAAGTATAGTTCAGTGGCTACTGGCATCAGCAGCCATTCCTATTGTCTTTGATGGCATCGATATTGATGGAACGACTTACTTCGATGGTGGCGTATTGCCTGGTGAGTATAGCGATAACACCCCTTGTAAGGTGTTGATCGAACAGCACAACTGTACTCACATCATTAATCTATATTTAGAGCGAGACCCACAGTTATCTCAGACAGAGAAACAATACCCTAATGTTCGTTTCTGGAACATCGTACCCAATAGAGAATTTGATGGGTTAATTGCACCTCTTAATTTTACTCCTGAAAATGCAGGCAAACTGATTGATGAAGGCTATGAGGATGTGAAGCGAATTTTGGAGCAGTTTAAAGAGTTTCAGGATACGGAAGAGCAGTTTGTAGCGGTTATCGATAAGCTTGCAGAAGATGCAAAAGAGTTCGATCAAAGCGTCTATCTGAATAAGCAACTAAGAAGTGGTCAGCTTGATAGCTATGAAACCATTAAAGAGGTCACACAACAAGTTGCAAAAGAGGTTGGTGTACAAGAACAAGCCTTCATTGATAGCAGCATTGATACTTTGATCGCCGAAATGAAAGACAACTCTACCGAGTTACTCAATGAGGCTTTTTCATCAATTACAACACTTGCATCGACTGAAGGCGCAATAAATACACAGCTAGAGCAAAGCAGGTTTGGGCGTATCATCGGTAATCTTACTAGTAGTAATAATGAGCGACAGGCAGAGGTTAATCATGGTTTAAACAGAGCAATTTATGCTAACCAACGCTTGATACAAAAGCTGAATGAGAAAAACAAGCTAACAGTAGAAGTTGTTGCCTCTCTATCAAATAAAACCAACTATCTAATGAACCAAGTCAATGTGTTATATGGAAGCATCCAGATGGCAGAACATCGACTAAACTATTCATTAGCACTTATGAAAAATGGCTTTGAAGTGTTGGAGGCAGAGCTTTCTAAAAAAATATCGCACGTCTCTCAAAGAGTTGAGGCTTTGGAACGAAACCAAATCATAAATGACTGGTTTCATGTCGCTACGGCTAGAGGCTTAGGTTCCAATGCCTATCAGTCACTACTTGATCTCACGAGTAGCTTTTATCTAACGTCTGGTCATACTTGGGGAAATAATGAGTTAGCTCGGTATGTAAATGCGATGAAAGCTTTGAGGATTGATGAAGAGGAGCTAGTGCCAGCGTCACTTATCTGGAAGGCTAAGCAAGGCAAACTTATCGATAATATTGGTGGGCAGTACATTTTGCCTGTAGCGAGCCACAAAGAGAATGATTTCCCTCTACTGAAAGGCATTCAGATGGCGAATGAGGTATCAAGTGATCGAGATATTATTGGTGAGTTAGAGTCCGAGCTTGGATTGAACCTCTTTACTCCTCGTCCTGCAAAAGAGTTAGGTTTAGAGCTTCTTCACTCCATACGGCAAAATGATCGCAGACCAGTGACACTTAATCTGACATCAGCGGAAACTCCATTACTGCCAAATGGATCTATTGCTTCTCAAGTTCAGGCTCAGTGGTTATCAGTGATTGCAGAGTTAAAAGAAGCTAACACTCAATACTTGAGTGATGAAAGTATCAAAGAGCAGTTAGAGTTTCTTAACTCACGAATTAACAACTACACAGTGGTCATTCCGATCATCGGTAAATTTTCAGCAGGTAAGAGTTCATTACTTAATAGCTACTTAGGTAAAGACTACTTAAAGGTAAATATTGCACCAGAAACGGCAGTAGCCACCGAATTGACTTACGGTGACGTGGAGCAATTTACGGTTCATTACGTTGATGGTACTCAACCAGCGGTTTACTCATTGAATGCGTTACAAGGTTTTCAGCCTACTGAACAAGTAGCCTATCTGACTGTAGAGCTTAATAACCAACGCTTAAAGAATAGAAGAGACATAGTGCTAGTCGACATGCCTGGCTTTGACGCTCGTAACAAAGCGCATCAGAAAGCGATAGCAACCTACCTAGAGCGTGGCGACTACTTTGTTACTCTATTCCCTGCTAATATCCCGTTTGATAACACAGTCGTAGAACGCCTCGAAGAGATTTACTACGACTACAATAAAGACATTGCTTGTATAATTTCCAAAGCGGCTCGTAAGTCTGAAGTCGAATTAGCAAAAACCATTGAGCAAGTGAAGCAAACGCTCAATGAAAGAATGCAAGATGACTTTGAAGTAACAAGTATCGAAACGAAAGATAAACAGCTATATGCGATAAAAGGCTTTGAAACGATCATTGATAATGCTGCAAGTCAGTTTGATACGTTGCTGAAACATCGTTATCACCCAGCACTGTCATCATTGATTGCCAGCATTGGAGAAGCTTTAAAAGCGAAAATATTTTATACCTCAAATAGTGCGGTTGAAATTGAAGATAAGATAAACGGCCTAGAGCAGAACTTTAATAAAGAAAAGCAACGCCTTGAACGGATGATAACCGAGCTTGAGTATAATCTATGCAGCGTAGGTAAAGAGCAACTTACCGCTAAAATTAGCTCTGTATTATCGAACAATACACACCGCTTAGTAAGTGCGGCTAAGAGTAATACTTTGTCTGACTCCATGGCTAGCATCGTACGACCAGTAGTACAGGTTGAGCTAGATGAGCTCATTGAAAAAGAGCTAGAACGATTCGAGAGTAAGTTAGAGAGTAACGACACTGTCGATGTAAATGGCATTGGAGTTCATCTAGATATTCCACCGCAAGAGAAAGAGAAATTCTCACTAAGCTCAGGAACCATTGCAGGGGCGATTAGCTTAGTTGTACTAGGTCCGATTGCTGGTCTTGTTGTTGGTATCGTAGGCGGTTTGCTTGGTAAGAAAAAAGACAACGAAGCGGAGCGAGACTCGCAAATTGAGCAGAAAATTCGTGACCAAGTGATACCAGAAGCGACAAGCCAAATTATGGATACAGTAGCTGATCATCTAGCTCGTCTAGTAAGAAACTTTAATCAACAACTTCATATTACTCTTGAGCAGAAGAAGCAAGCGCATAACGAGCAGCTTGTTGAACTGCAAAAACAACATAAAGAACAAGCAGACACATTTGAAGAGACGAAGAAGCAGCTAACGCAAGAGCTAGCTGCAATGTCTACTCTAAAGCAGAAAATTGATAATAGCTAGCTTAACGCTATGGAGTTTTGTGAAAGTGCAAAGCGCTATAGCTAACCAGCTTTATTCGAGGCAATTATGAGTTATATTTTAAAATCACTAAAAAAATATAATGATGAAACATTCACACTGTTAGAGCATCCAATAGGTGACTTAGATTTAGAGTGCAAAGTGACATACCTTTATGGTCTTGGGCTTATTATGGGATCTGATGAGCAGGCCGATAAATCAGAGAAAAGGTTTATATGTACGTTACTGAGAACATTGGAACTTCCTGAAGAGGTATTAGAAGGAGTTGAAGAAAACTCACAATCAATAGATGAAGGATTTATCGAGGGATTAAAAGATATACTTACTTCTAATAATCTAGTGAGCACATTTTTTTATGACGCTGTTATGATGTACCACCAAAGTGAAAGCTATTGTAAGGTAAAAAAAGAGGTTATCAAGCAGCTATGCTACTTAATACATTTTCCAGACGAAGATTTAGAGCTAGTAGAGAAAGTGATTAACGCTATCAATTCTAGAGATAAATCTAACATTCAAGCTATTGAGGGCGAAGAGTATTGGGATTGGAAGCATTTATTGGAATATGCCAGAATTGATTATGAACCTGAAAGCGTGAAGGTTTCAAGCGATGAAAAATTTCGCATTCTTCTTGGTCGAGGTGTTTCCAATGTAAATATAAATCTGGGTGAGGGCGCGTTTTGGTTGTCAGAGGAGGATGTTGATAAATTATTTTTAACTACAATAAATGGCGCGGGAGCAGAAAAAACAAAAATATGGTTGATTGGCGAAGAAAATCCTAGTTTCGATGAAGGAGGCCCTTTCAATGAACACAGTCATGAAATGACGATTAGTAAACTTAAGTTGAAGTCAATATCTAATTGTAATGTTGTTAGCGTCCACTCTAAAATGCTAGTGCTAAAATTATTTTTTAAAAGAAATTTATTCAACAACTGTAAGCTTGAAGGTGTTTCTGAAGTCGATTCATTTCAAAGAGACATAGAGCAATTTCAAAGAGACGTAAAGCAATTAGACGCTAGCATGGCTGCGCTTAAAGAGCTTCGTGATTTAATTTGATAAAACTTGGAGCGTTTATAATATGATGGACATATTAGATGTGATTAATGAAGCAACGAAAGAAGCAAATGCTTTTGAAAATCATGCGGCAAAGGATTTACCGCTCGAAGAGCGTTTGCTCTATTTGCAAGGTTTAGCTCTTGTAATGAACGCTGATGGAGATATTCACCCAGAGGAGAAAGAATATATTCTTATTTTGATCAAATCATTTGAGATGGATGAAGCCATTCTTGACAGTTTTGTAGAGTTTGCTCAACGTCCTGATAAGGATACCGTACAAGCGTTTTTCCGTACCTTTAGACGTAGACCAATAGCACAATTGTTCCTTTTTGATGCATTAATGATGACGCGTCGAGATGATAATATTGATGAGAAAGAAAAAGCAGTAGTAGATAAGATTGCGGAACAGTTAGAAGTTTTAAAGGGAATATATCAAGATATCTTTGATTTTTTCTGCCATATTAAAAATAAAGACTGGGAAGAAAGTTCATTATATTTTTCTAGTCACTTACTAAACTCTGAATATTTTAAACATTTACTACACTATTTTGATG
>NZ_PXUD01000038.1:0-72348 GCF_003390965.1 Salinivibrio sp. HTSP | reverse complement strand
AGGGCTGTTTTGGTTTTCGTGCGCTATTGTCCAAAGTGTTAGATAAACCATATTTTGTGAGATGGGTACAAGAAGTTACCTAGGCGCTACGGATGAATCGTTTTAGTGGGCGCTTGTCTAAGCAAGGTAAAAGATGACCGTGGGCAGGATCGAAGTGTTGAACACCTTTCAGTGTTACCCCGCTGATTTTTTCTAATGCGAAAACGGGAGTTGTACCCGTTCCTTGTTTGACTAAGTGTTTGACTAAAAATCAGCAGACACAAAAAAGGCGTAGTAGGTACTAACCTGCTACGCCTTTCTATAACTGGTGGCCCCTCCCAGACTTGAACTGGGGACCAATCGATTATGAGTCGACTGCTCTAACCACTGAGCTAAGGGGCCGAATGGAATGGGATTATAGGGGAAGGCTCACAGGGTGTCTAGCTGTAAGGGGGGCGAATTCAGTATGCTTTTTGAGCACTTAGCGTGTGGTGGGATAAACAAGCGCCGCCAATGTGGCGGCACTCACGCTTTGCTTGCTTAGGAGGTTACCGCCTTATTGCATGGCGGAGTCTTGGCTGTCTTCAGCCGGCCAGGTGCTGTTGTCGTCTTCTGGCATTGGCTGCGTGTCGCAATCAGTGCCGCCGTCTGGGCAGGTTACCACGGGCTGGTCGCCTTGCGGTTGGCTGGCTTCGTTGGCCATCGCGGGGCCGGCGAGACCAACCATCATCATGAGTGCGCTAAGAGTCAGTGCTTTGTTTTGTGTTTTCATCATCTTCTCCTTCCTAGTATTGTCGTTTGCCCTTGAGGACATAAACACTATCTCGTACTCATCGCGCGCCCCTGTCATTCTCTCGCTATAAGGCGGTAAAAGGATTGTCTAGTTTGTCGCCAATTTATCAGCATTGTCAGCGCTTGATTAAATCCCTCCTTCGCGGTCATAAAACCATCAATACGGTGTGTTGATGGTTAATTGATGGCCTTTACGCTCGGTTTTGTCGCTTGCATCTTGCTGGCACGCGCTTTACCATCAAAGAATAATTAAACACAAATATCGATTTAATATTCAATTTGACGCGTTATTTAGGGATAGATATGAAAAGCGACCTCTACCAGCAATCACTGCTCACCTTACTCGACTTATCACCTCAGCAAATCCACGATCTGATTGATGATGCCGCCGCACTAAAAGCGGCCAAAGCCTGTGGTGAGGAAACCCCACAGCTAACGGGCAAAAACATTGCGCTGATTTTTGAGAAAACCTCGACCCGTACCCGCTGTGCCTTTGAGGTGGCGGCGTTTGATCAAGGTGCGCAGGTCAGTTACCTCGGCCCTAGCGGCACCCAGATTGGCCACAAGGAAACCATGAAGGACACCGCGCGGGTGTTAGGGAGAATGTATGATGGCATTCAATACCGTGGCTTTGGCCAAGAGGTGGTCGAGACGCTCGCCGCGAATGCCGGGGTGCCGGTGTGGAATGGCTTAACCGATGATTTTCACCCCACCCAAGTGTTGGCTGATCTGCTCACCATGCAAGCGCACAGTGACAAGCCGCTTAATCAAATCGCGTTTGCGTATGTGGGGGATGCGCGCAACAACATGGGTAATTCGCTATTGGTCGGCGCGGCGAAAATGGGGATGGATCTGCGCCTGATTGGCCCTAAAGCCTATTGGCCTGAGGCTGACTTGATCGCCACCTGCCAAGATATCGCCGTCAATACTGGCGCAACGCTCACCTTAACCGAAGACACCGCAGCGGTGGACGGTTGTGACTTTGTGTATACCGATATCTGGGTGTCGATGGGTGAACCCGAATCGGCCTGGGCGCAGCGTGTGGCTGATCTCACCCCTTATCAGGTGAATCCAAGCTTAATGGCCGCCACCGCAAACCCACACGCTAAGTTTATGCACTGTTTGCCTGCCTTTCATAACGATGAGACTGGCGTAGGAAAACAAATTGCCGATCAATACGGGCTCAATGGGCTGGAAGTGACCGACGCGGTGTTCGAGTCTGAGCAGTCGATCGTCTTTGACCAGGCAGAGAACCGACTGCATACCATCAAGGCTGTGATGGTTGCCACACTCGTCAACGCAAGCACGTAAACGATTGCACTTTTGCTTGCACGACATAAATAGGGGCGTATAATTCGGCCAGATTTCATTACACGGCCAGACGTTATGTTGGTTATTCCACCTACAAACAGCGATTTATCCGCCCCATTGCGGGACGGTATCCGCATTGGTCGTGATCGTAAAAACCTCCGTTTCGGAGGTTTTTTTTTGCCTGTAGCACACTGCAAAGAAAGGGACTCGCGTTATGGCCAATACGCTTTATAACAAACATATTATTTCCATTCCCGAGCTCAGCCGCGACGAGCTGGCGTTAATCGTCGCCACGGCGGGCGAGCTAAAAGCGCGCCCTAACCCGACGCTATTAAAAAATAAAGTGATTGCCAGCTGCTTTTTTGAGGCGTCGACGCGTACACGCTTGTCGTTTGAAACCGCGATTCAGCGCCTGGGCGGCTCGGTGATTGGCTTCCCCGACGGTGGCAATACCTCGTCAGGCAAAAAAGGCGAAACCTTGGCCGACTCAGTCCGGGTGATTTCCTCGTATGTCGATGGCTTTGTGATGCGCCATCCAAAAGAGGGGGCCGCGCGGTTGGCCTCGGAGTTCTCTGAAGGTGTGCCGGTAGTCAACGGCGGTGATGGTGCTAACCAGCATCCAACCCAAACCCTACTCGATCTGTTCTCGATTTACGAAACCCAAGGCCGGCTCGATAACCTCAATATTGCCATGGTGGGCGATCTAAAATATGGCCGTACCGTGCATTCGCTGACGCAAGCCTTGTCAAAGTTCGAGGGGAATCGCTTTTTCTATATCGCCCCAGATGCGCTAGCGATGCCTGAGTATTTGTTAGATGAGCTGACTGCCGCGGGCCACCCGTATAGCCTGCACAGTAGCATCACCGATGTGGTGCCTGAGCTGGATGTGTTGTATATGACACGAGTGCAAAAAGAGCGATTTGATGAATCAGAATACGCGCACATTAAAGCGGCGTTCATTTTAAATGCGGCCATGTTGCGTGATGCCAAACCCAACATGAAGGTGATGCATCCCCTGCCCCGTGTGGATGAGATTACTGTGGATGTCGATAAAACCCCGCACGCCTATTACTTTGAGCAAGCTGAGAACGGTGTCTATGCGCGAGAAGCCCTGCTGGCACTGGTATTAAACGAACAGGTTGAAGGAGTTGCACAATGAGCACGGATAACAAACTACAAGTTGAAGCCATCTGTCACGGCACGGTGATCGATCATATTCCCGCGCACATTGGCTTTAAGATCTTAAACCTGTTTCAAATGCACGGCAGCGATCAGCGGATCACCATTGGTCTGAATCTGCCCTCGTCAGCGTTGGGCAGCAAAGATCTGATCAAAATTGAGAACGTGGTGATCAGCGAAGATCAGGCCAGTCAACTCGCACTGTATGCACCACAGGCGACCGTGAATCAAATCGAAGACTATCAAGTAGTGGCCAAGCTGCCACTGACCTTGCCTGAGGTGATTCAAGGCGTATTCCGCTGCCCAAACTCTAACTGTATTACCCACGGTGAGCCGGCGGTCGATAGCTCATTCCGCGTGCTGAGTGAAGCAGACGATGTGAAGTTGCGCTGCAAATACTGTGAGAAGGTATTCTCGCGTGAGATCATGACCGAGCGTCATTGATTCAGACGCCGTACATTAAGGGCGTCGAGTCGGGCGCCTTTTCTGTGCGGCAGGCTCCCTGCGCATAAAAAAACCAGCACTTGGGTGCTGGTTTTTTGTGTCTTACCTTCAGGTAGAACTTGCGACGCGGTTATTTCACCACGGTGAGCGTCGGCTTGCCTTTTTTGCTTGGCGTAGCCGGCGTGTCGTCTTCATCATCGGCTTGCGGCAGCGCCTCAGGATCGTCAACGCTGTCGACTGATACTAAAGACGGCTCTTCTTCGTCTTCTCCCTCGCTGGATGGGGCGGTTTGTTCAAACATCTCCTCATCATCAGCGTGGGCGTAAGCTGGCTCCATATCAAACATGGTGCCCGCGCCATTTTCACGTGCGTAGATGGCGAGCACCGCCGCCATAGGCACCAGCACTTGCTGGGGCTTGCCGCCAAAGCGCGCGTTAAAACACACGTGCTCGTTGCTCAGTTCCAAGTTACCGACCGCGCGCGGGGCGATATTGAGGACAATTTGCCCGTCTTTAACGTAGTCAAACGGCACTTGTACGCCCGGCAAAGTCGCGTCCACCACCATGTGGGGGGTGAGATCGTTATCCAGTAACCAATCATAGAACGCGCGAACCAAATAGGGGCGGCGTGGTGTCATCGCAAATTCTGATGTAGACATTATTGACCTGTTAGTCGCATTTCACGTTCAGCTTCTGTCAGTGAGGCGAGAAACGAATCACGCTCAAACAGACGCGTCATGTAATCTTTTACTTGCTTCGCACCTGGGCCAGTTAGCTCAATGCCTAGTGCAGGCAAACGCCACAGCAGCGGCGCTAAGTAGCAATCTACCAGACTAAACTCTTCGCTTAGAAAGTAGGGATCTTCGGCGAATACCGGTGCCAGCGCCAGAAGCTCTTCACGCAGCTGCTTACGCGCTTTATCAGCGTCGTCAGCACTGCCTTCCATAATTTGGTCAACCAAGGTATACCAGTTGCGCTTGATGCGATACATCATCAAACGGCTTTGTGCACGAGCAACAGGGTATACCGGCATCAATGGCGGGTGAGGGAAACGCTCATCCAAGTATTCCATGATGATATCCGCGTTATACAACGCTAACTCACGGTCTACCAAGGTTGGAACAGAGTTATAAGGATTTAAGTCAACCAGGTCTTCTGGCAGATTATTCGGATCCACCAGCTCGATTTCTACACTGACACCTTTCTCTGCGAGGACGATGCGTACCTGATGACTATAGAGATCAGATGCGTCAGAGAATAACGTCATCACCGAGCGTTTATTGGCAGCAACAGCCATCAACCCCTCCAGGATGTTCAATATCAATAGAAAGCAATGGGGACCTAAAGTCCCCATTGCGGATTAGCAACACACTAGATTAACCGATCAGTGCACATCGCGCCAATATTCTTTCTTGAGGAAGTACGCCAAAATCAAGAATACCACGAAGAAACCAATCACCCACCAGCCTAACTGCTGGCGCTCTAGCTTCACAGGTTCCCCTGAATATTCAAGGAAGTTAACCAGATCGCGCACCGCATTATCGTACTCACTGGCACTGAGTTCGCCATTGCCGTCAGATTTAAGGCCAACAAACTCTTCCACCGGCTCACCGTCCACCATACGTGTTTCGTACACTTTACGGGGTGTGCCTTGAAGCTCTTCAAGCACGTGTGGCATACCCACGTTCGGGAACACGGTGTTGTTCACGCCAAATGGGCGAGATGGGTCGACGTAGAACGAACGTAAATAGGTATATAGCCAATCCACGCCACGCACACGTGCCACCAAGGTCAGATCAGGTGCCGGTGCACCAAAGTACTGCGCGCCCGCCTCTTGCGTCATGGCATTTTTCATCAAGTCGCCGTAATCGGCATTCTTATCGACAATCAGGTTGTCTTCCATCAAGTCTTTAGGAATATTGAGATCTTCGGCCACACGCTGATAACGCTGATACTGCGTAGCATGGCAACCAAAACAGTAGTTCATGAACAGTTTGGCGCCACGTTGCAATGAGGCTTTGTCCGTCAAATCATTGTTGGCTTCGTCCAAGTGGACATTACCACCGGCGGCCATCGCCAAAGAGGGCAACAGCGCGCACAAGATTACAATCCATTTTCTCATTTGAATGTCACCCTCTCTGGTAGCGGTTTCGTTGCCTCATTTTTGCTGTAGAAGAACAACAGCACGAAGAACATGAAGTAACAGAAGCTGAAGATCTGCGCCAGCAAGGTGTAGGTTGGGGTTGCTGGCAACGCACCCAGAATACCCAGAGCAATAAAGGCAATCACAAATTGGACGATGTTCGCCAAGTGCAGCTTGCTGCGGTAGCGGTATGAGCGCACACGGCAGCGGTCAAGCCACGGCAGGATGAACAGCATCACAATCGACGCGCCCATGGCAATCACACCAATTAGCTTGTCTGGGATCGCACGCAAAATTGCATAGAACGGCGTGAAGTACCAAACAGGGGCAATGTGCTCAGGGGTCTTCAGCGGGTTAGCCGCTTCAAAGTTGGGTGGCTCAAGGAAATAGCCGCCCATTTCGGGATTAAAGAAAATCACGTAGGCAAACAAGATGCCGAACACACCCACACCAATCAAATCTTTCACTGTCCCGTAAGGGTGGAAAGGAATCGAGTCAATGATCTTATATTTCTTGGTGTAGTCAGGGTGGAACTTGAACTGTGACTGCTGGCCATCGTCGTCTGCCTCACCTTTCGGCAGTTTAGTGTCGATACCATCCGGGTTATTGGAGCCCACTTCGTGCAGTGCAAGTACGTGCAACGCCACGAGCAGCAAGAGCACAATCGGTAGTGCAACCACGTGAAGCGCAAAGAAGCGGTTCAAGGTCGCGCCAGAGACGACGTAGTCGCCACGGATCCATAGCGTCAAATCATCACCAATAACTGGGATAGCCCCGAACAAGGAGATGATAACCTGTGCCCCCCAGTACGACATTTGCCCCCATGGCAGCAGATAGCCCATAAAGGCTTCAGCCATCAGCACCAGGAAGATCAGCATACCAAATAGCCATAACAGCTCACGTGGCTTTTGGTAGGAGCCGTAAATGAGGCCGCGGAACATATGCAGGTAGACCACCACAAAGAAGGCCGAGGCCCCAGTGGAGTGCATATATCGGAGGAGCCAACCGTACTCCACATCACGCATGATATATTCAACAGACGCAAACGCGCCTTCCGCTGAAGGTACGTAGTTCATCGTTAGCCAAATCCCAGTCAGAATTTGGTTAACCAGAACCAGCATTGCGAGCACACCAAACATATACCAGAAGTTGAAGTTCTTCGGCATGGGGTACTCAGTCATGTGTTTGCGATACGCATTCATCGCTGGAATGCGTTTCTCAACCCAGTTCAGCAAGTTTTCCATTACGCAGTCCCCTCATCTTGTCCCACGAGTACCCGTTTGTCGTCCAAGTACATGTAAGGTGGAACGACCAGGTTCAGTGGTGCAGGTACGCCTTGGAATACGCGTCCTGCCATGTCAAATTTAGAACCATGACACGGGCAGAAGAACCCGGCTTTCACCCCACTCACTTGCTCACTGAAGCTGTCAGGCAGATAGGTTGGCGAGCAACCTAGGTGGGTACAGATACCAACCGCGACAAAAATTTCAGGTTTAATAGAGCGGGTCTGGTTGGCTGCGTATTCTGGCTGTTGCGGCTGTGCCGAACCGGGATCACGAAGCTGGTCCTCGAAGCTAGACAGCTGTTCGACGACCGCATCACTGCGACGCACGATCCATACAGGTTTTCCTCGCCACTCAACACGGATCATTTGTCCGTCTTGTAGCTTGCTGATATCGACTTCGACAGGCGCGCCCGCCGCTTTGGCTTTCGCGCTTGGGTTCCAAGACTTAATAAAAGGTACGGCAACTGCTACGGCCCCTAAACCGCCAACAACTGACGTCGTCGCAGTCAGGAAACGGCGTCGGCCGGTATTCACTGGCGCATTGCTCATCCAACATTCTCCCATGTGCTCCCGCTTGGATTTTTATTGTGTCCTTTGCGTCCATGGAGCGTACGGCTTACTTAAAAACGAATATGTAATAACGGCTGACTGGGATCAGTTCGATTAAATCTTAGCTGCTATTACGTCGGCTAGATGATAGAGAAAACCCTACTTTTTGACAAGATAAAGCTACCTTTTTGTAACAAATGTGAGCGGTGTGCACAGAATTGAGGAAAGGGTAATAAAAATGTTGGAAAGTGAGTGCTTATACACTGTTTTGAAAGGAAATAAATGAGTATTACACGCGAGAATGCTGGTTAAATTGATGAATAAAAAAAGCCTGGCGTTGCCACCAGGCTTTTTGCAGCAAATCTGACTGAAACGTCGATTAACGCTTCGAGAACTGCGGGCTGCGACGTGCTTTGCGTAGGCCAATTTTTTTACGCTCAACGCGACGAGCGTCACGCGTAACAAAGCCAGCTGCACGTAGCGCAGGACGTAGTGACTCGTCATACTCCATCAGGGCACGAGTAATGCCGTGACGGATTGCGCCAGCTTGACCAGAGATACCACCACCAGAAACGGTGATGTACAGGTCTAGCTTCTCGGTCATTTCTACCAGCTCAAGCGGCTGACGAACGACCATGCGAGCGGTTTCGCGACCGAAGTAAGTGTCGAGAGAACGCTTGTTGATCTCGATGTTACCGCTGCCTGGCTTGATAAAGACACGCGCTGCGGAGCTTTTGCGACGGCCGGTGCCGTAGTATTGTTCTGCCATTGCTTTATTCCTCTTAGATGTCTAGTACTTGCGGTTGTTGTGCCGCGTGCTTGTGCTCAGAACCTGCGTAAACTTTCAGTTTACGGTACATAGCACGACCTAGAGGACCGCGTGGCAACATACCTTTAACGGCTTTTTCAATAACCAGTTCAGGTTTTTCCGCGATCAGTTTTTCAAAGCTGATTGACTTGATGCCACCAATGTAGCCAGTGTGGCTGTAGTACATCTTGTCAGACTTTTTGCGGCCAGTAACAGCCACTTTCTCAGCGTTGATAACAACGATGTAGTCACCGGTGTCAACGTGAGGAGTGTATTCTGGCTTGTGCTTGCCACGCAGACGCGTTGCAATTTCAGTGGCCAGACGGCCCAGCGTTTTGCCTTCAGCGTCTACAACGAACCAGTCGCGTTTTACAGTTTCTGGTTTAGCAACGAAAGTTTTCATGCTAATGATTACCCGATTAATAAGTTTCACTTCAGGAGCCTAAGCTCCCACTGTTAAGCGCCCATACATCACCCCTTCGAGTGGTGGTACACTCGGCCTAAGCCTTTCAACAGTAACGGTGGGTCGCGAGATTATAGGGAAGAGTGGAGAAAAAATCACCTCCTTTTGGCAAAAAAATTCGATGGATTTTTTCAGTTGGTGATTGTTTGGCTACTGCACGCCACTGTAGGGCGGGACACGCACCATCAGAACGCTTGCGCCCCGCTTTTCATCCTATTTAGGGCAAGTGCGGCAAGGCGAGGTAGTCATGGCTTTGCATCTCAATAAGGCGTGATTGGCAGCGCTGAAATTCAAACGCCAGCCGCTCGCCATGATAGAGGCTATCCATAGGTACCGCCGCCGAAATAATTAGCTTCACGCTGCGCTCATAAAACTCATCCACCAAGGCAATAAAGCGCCGTGCAGCGTCGTCTTGCAAGCCAGTCAGCTGAGGCATATCAGCAACCAACACGGTATGATAAAGGCGTGCCAGCTCCATATAGTCACTCTGGCTACGTGCTGATTGGCATAGCTCAGCAAAATCAAAATGCACCACCCCATCACCGTTTTCGATGGTGTGCAGCGGTCGATGGTTTACCTCGATCACATCCTGTTTCAACCCGCCCTCGCCATTGAGCTTCTTAAAATACGCGTGCATTTGCGCGGTCGCAGCATCACCTAAAGGATGGTGAAAGATCTCGGCTTGCTCCAGGGTGCGTAAGCGGTAATCGACGCCTGAGTCAACATTGACCACCTCACAATGCTGGTTAATCAAGGTGATCGCAGGCAAGAAACGGGCACGTTGTAGCCCATTCCAGTAAAGCTCATCTGGCACAATGTTAGAGGTGGCCACCAAGGTAATGCCGCGCGCAAACAAGGCTTCCATTAACGTCCCCAAAATCATCGCGTCGGTAATGTCAGAGACAAAAAACTCATCAAAGCACAGTACTCGGGTTTCTTGGGCGAACTTGTCGGCAATTTGTGGCAAAGGGTCAACCTCGCCATCCAAGGTTTTCAGCTCTTGGTGCACGCGATGCATAAAGCGGTGAAAGTGCATCCGCATCTTGTTTTCAAACGGCAAAGCGTGGAAAAACGTATCCATTAGGTAGGTTTTGCCGCGCCCCACCCCGCCCCAGAAATATAAGCCTTTTACAGGGGTCACAGAAGCCGGCTCGCGCTTACGCCAAGGCAGCCAGCTGCGCTTTTCCGGCGTGGCGGGGACAATGGGGTTGGCAACCAAGCGATGGTAGAGATCATCGAGTTTCTCTACTGCCATACGCTGCGCGGGGTCTTCAATAAAATCGTTATGGGTCAGATCGTTATTGTAATGCTCGAGTGGCGTCATTCCGTGAAAGCCTCATTGATTATCGCCTCGCACGCATAGTAACACGCCCGATACAAAACGTAACATATCCGCCAAACCGGAGAGGACTCGCCCCAACCCACAATCCGTCCGCTGCCAGTACCGCAAGGACGCATCGACGTGTATAGTAAGCGAATCCCCCTTGCTGAGCCATTGGGGAATGTACGATATTATTAGGTAGGCAAGTGATTTTACTTGTCTTGACTGACCCGCCAGTGGTATCTGTGGACAGTCAACTTGTGACTACAAGGAGCAGTTATGGCCTGGATTAATAGCCTGATCTTTCTCGTCATCGGTATCGCGGTAGGCTTCTTCATTGCCCGCATGACGACACGCGATCTCAAACAACAAAAAAACATGAAAAGGGAGCTAGAAAAGTCACGTTACGAGCTGGAGCAATATCGCCAAGAACTGGTTGATCATTTTGCCCAAAGCGCGGAGCTGCTCGATACCCTTTCCAAAGATTACAACAAGCTCTATCAACACATGGCAAAGACCTCGACCGATTTGATGCCCAACTTGCCCGATCAGGATAATCCGTTTGCCAAGCGGCTGGGTAAAATCACTGAAGTGAAAGCCGAGACAACCAGTGAGCCGCCAAGAGACTACTCAGACAGCGCCTCTGGACTGCTCAAAAGCGGCGAAGGGTCACGCGCGACAAGTTGATGGAGGATTGAACTTTTTCAGATAGCCCCCACTCTCACTTCATACCTCGACAATCGGAGTGTGAGTCTATGATGAAGAAGTCTTTACTAGCGATGAGTATCGCCGCGCTGACTCTTGGCGCGGCTTTTTCCCCTCTCCCGAGCCACGCAGCCTTGCCGCAAACCGTTAACGGTGAGGCGATGCCCAGCTTAGCGCCCATGCTAGAGAAGGTGTCTCCTGCGGTGGTGAGCATTGCCGTTGAAGGCAATAAAGTCGCCAAGCAGCGTATTCCAGAAGCCTTTCGTTTTTTCTTCGGCCCCAACATACCGCCAGAACAAGCCCAAGAGCGCCCATTTCGCGGACTCGGCTCAGGGGTGATTGTCGACGCGGATAAGGGCTATATTGTCACCAACCACCATGTGATTGATGATGCCGACCAAATTCGCGTGCAGCTCAAAGACGGACGCGAGTACGATGCCACCTTGATTGGCAGCGACGAAATGTCTGACATCGCCCTTCTTCAGCTCGAAGAAGAGGCCGATAACCTGACCCAAATTCCGCTCGCGGACTCCGACGAACTGCGCGTGGGCGATTTTGCCGTGGCGATTGGTAACCCGTTTGGGCTTGGGCAAACCGTTACTTCGGGGATCATCTCTGCACTAGGGCGCAGTGGTTTGAATTTGGAAAACTTTGAGAACTTTATTCAAACCGATGCGGCGATCAACAGTGGTAACTCGGGCGGTGCCCTGGTTAACCTTAATGGCGAGCTAATGGGGATCAATACCGCTATTTTAGGCCCAAATGGCGGTAACGTCGGGATTGGTTTTGCGATTCCAGTCAATATGGCGAAAAGCCTGGTCGACCAAATTATCGAATACGGCTCAGTGCGCCGCGGTATGCTGGGAGTAACCGGTCGCGAGCTAACATCGGAGCTGGCCGATGCCTTTGGCCTTGCTACAAAACACGGTGCCTTTGTCAGCCAAGTCATGCCTGAATCTGCAGCAGAAGAGGCAGGCTTGGAAGCCGGGGACATCATCGTCTCGGTTAATGGCAAGAGCATCCGCAGCTTTGGCGAGCTACGCGCTAAAATTGCCACCTTGGGCGCGGGCAAGCCAGTGACCTTGGGGGTTATCCGCGACGGTGAAAACCTAGAAATGGACACCACCCTTAAAGAGGCGAGCCAAACGCAAACCAAGGCCGACAACTTACACAAAGCCCTCACCGGTGCTGAGCTGAAAAATCACGACACCAAGCCCGCTGGGGTAGAAGTGACGGCGATTGAAGAAGGTTCACTCGCCGCGCGCTATGGGCTGCGTGAAGGGGATGTGATTGTCGGTCTTAATCGTCACAAGGTTGAGAACTTAGGCGATCTGCGCAAGCTACTTGAAGACAAACCCAGTGTGCTGGCGCTCAATATCGTCCGCGACAACAGCTCCTTGTACCTGGTGATCCGCTAGCCCGCGAACAGGCCTGGCGTTCATCGATTGATGCCTGCCTTCTCGGCAGGCATTTTTTTGGTCAGACCGCGGTGATGATTTCCCCAACCCGCGCTGACAATGCTATTCTCTAGCTCCGCGTTAAGTTGCTTGAGGATGGCATTATTTATGCTGGCGTTATTGATTCGCTCTGTGATTATTGGCTTGGTGACGGCTGCTTTATTGTTGGTAGCGGTGCCAGACTTACGCTCGGGTCTGCTATCCGGCTTTTCAATGGCAGACAGCATCGAGGACGATCCCGTGGAGCTGGTGTCGTTCAATTACGCGGTTAAGCGCGCGTCGCCGGCAGTGGTCAATATTTACACCCGCAACTACACCGGTAACGAACGATTAGCCCTCAACACTCAGGGGTTAGGCTCTGGGGTGATCATGAGCGCTAAGGGCTATATTGTCACTAACTATCACGTGGTCGCCGAGGCCGATCAGGTGATTGTGGCGTTGCAAGATGGCCGTATTTTCACCGCCCAGATGGTGGGTAAAGACCAGCGCACCGACTTAGCGGTGATCAAAGTACAAGCCGATAACTTACCCGTGATCCCGGTCAACGAACGTTATCAGCCTGCGGTGGGCGATACGGTGCTCGCGATTGGTAACCCCTATAATCTCGGCCAAACCACCACTTATGGCATTATTTCCGCGACCGGGCGTACCGGGATGAGCTTTTATGGCCGCCAAGACTTTTTACAAACCGATGCCGCGATCAACCGAGGGAACTCTGGCGGCGCCTTGGTCAACAGCCGCGGCGAGTTGGTGGGTATTAATACCGCCTCATTCCAGCAAGCCACCGATTTGGAAACCTATGGCATCTCGTTTGCTATTCCCTACGGGTTGACTGAAAAAATCATGAATAAACTGATTGCCGATGGCCGAGTGATCCGAGGCTATATCGGGATTGATGGTCGTGATGTGAATCCGGTAATGGCGCGCCTGCTGGATGCCGAGCAGCAACGAGGAGTGATGGTGTCTGGAGTTGACCAAGGGGGACCGGCGGATAAAGCCGGCATCAAACCGCAAGATTTAATTATTCAAATTGATGGTCAGTCCGTACGTGGTGCACGCAGTGCCATGGATATGGTCACCGATACGCGCCCAGGCTCCACGCTAGATGTGACCCTTATTCGTGATGGTGAGACCCTGACACTGCCGGTCAAGGTGGGCGATGAAAGGCAGCGCCGCTAACGCTGTCGGTCTCTGCGCTTATCACTTCACGCCATCAAAAACGCCAGCTGGATGCTGGCGTTTTTGTGTCGAGTACAGGCGAGGTTACGCCGCGTCAATCCGCTCTATTTTCGCACCCAAGGCTTGAAGTTTATCCTCGATACGCTCATAGCCTCTATCGATATGATAAATGCGATCGACAATGGTCTCGCCCTTGGCGATACAACCCGCAATCACGAGGCTCGCCGAGGCGCGCAAATCGGTCGCCATCACTTGCGCCCCGCTTAAGCTGTCGGTGTCACCACAGATCACGGTGTTGCCCTCAATTTCTGCATGGGCACCCATGCGCTGCAGTTCAGGCACATGCATAAAGCGGTTTTCAAAGATGGTTTCGGTGATAATGCCCGTGCCCTTGGCCACCAGATTAAGCAGGCTAAACTGGGCTTGCATATCAGTCGGAAACCCGGGATGCGGTGCGGTGCGTACATTCACCGCTTTTAGCTCGCGGTCGGTCATATCGAGTTCGATAAAATCATCACCGGTGACGACCTTCGCCCCCGCCTCTTCGAGCTTGTGCAATACCGCTTCGAGTAACTCGGGCGAAGTATGGCGACAAATAATATGCCCGCCAGACACAGCCGCGGCCACCAAGAAGGTGCCGGTTTCAATCCGATCGGCCACCACTGAGTGCTTGCCGCCGCCGAGGCGTTCTACCCCCTCAATTTCAATCCGATCCGTGCCTGCACCTGATACCTTGGCACCCAGCATGTTGAGGAACTTGGCAGTATCCACGATTTCTGGCTCACGCGCCGCGTTTTCAATCACTGTGGTGCCGTCAGCCAGAGTGGCCGCACTCATGATGGTGACCGTCGCGCCGACGCTGACTTTGTCCATCACAATATGCGCCCCTTGCAAGCGGCCATCCACGGTCGCACGCACATAGCCTTCATCCAAGGTAATAGTGGCACCCAGCTGCTCAAGGCCATTAATGTGCAAGTCTACTGGGCGGGCACCAATCGCGCAGCCGCCTGGCAATGACACTTCGCCTTTACCAAAGCGTGCTACCAAAGGCCCAAGCGCCCAAATAGACGCGCGCATGGTTTTGACTAAATCATACGGCGCACACAGCTCGGTGATGTCACTGGCATCCACATGGACAGAGCCGTTGCGGCTCACCTTGGCCCCCAGGCGAGATAACAGTGCCATGGTGGTATCAATGTCACGTAGTTTAGGGACATTCGCCACCTCGACCGGCTCTTCAGCGAGTAATGAAGCAAATAAAATCGGGAGGGCGGCATTTTTCGCGCCGGAAATGGCCACTTCACCTTTTAGCGGGCCATTGCCCGTCACTCGAAACTTTTGCATCAGACCCTCTTACAGCTGCATCAGCTTTTTATCGCGTGCCCACTCAGCTGGTGTCATCGCTTTAATGCTGACCGCATGAATATCATTACGCGCAATGTGGTCCGTTAGCGGACCATAGATCGTTTGTTGCTTTTTCACACGTGACATCCCGTCAAACATCTCTGCCACAGCAATCACTTCAAAGTGGCTGCCATCGCCTTTGACGTGCAGCTCGTCCACTGACAAAGCCTTTTCTGAAAAAGCGGCCTCTAAAATGGCTTTAACTTCGCTTGTTTCCACGTTTAAACCCCTTCTTGATGCTCAGCATCGTCAAAAAATGTGTCTAAATTACTCAGCGTTAACAACAGTTTAAGTTGCTCGGGCACCCCTTGATAACGCACCTGTTGCCCCTGGCTACGTAGTTGCTTATCAAGGTGTAGCAACATCGCCATACCGGCGGAATCGACGCGTGACAACGCGCTTAAATCCAGGCTAAAGGCGGTGTCGGCGGGGAGCCACTGGTCACGTTGACGCCAAAAGTCAGGCACTGTGTCACGATCTAATCGCCCTGACAAGTGATACTGTTGCCCCTCCCCGGCGGTTAAGCGGATGCTCATGAGGCGTCCTGTTTTTGCTTGTCTTCGCGACGGATGGGGCGCTCTGCCAAAGTTTTTAATTGTTCGATGACCGAATCAATGCCATCACGACGTAGCGGCGCTTTCCACTCCGACTGCTTAGACTGGATCATACTCACCCCTTCAGCGGTGACGTCATAGGCTTGCCAATTTCCTGTCCGAGAATTTTTACGTAAACTAAAATCAAGGCGAATTGGCGGTCGTGATGGGTCGGTAATGTCCACCCGCACTTTGACAATTTTATCGTCCGGGGCAATCGGCTGATCTTTTTGTACCTCGACGGCCTGGTCATCATATTCGAGCAGGATTTGGGCATAAGAAGCAATCATGTATTCAGTGAAGGCCTCGGTAAAGGCATCACGCTGCGCCGGTGTCGCTTTGCGATAATACTGCGCCCCTAACACCAACGATGCCGCATACCGGGTATGGATATAAGGCAGCAACTCGTCTTTCACCACATCTCGCAGCAAGTCCGGATCGGCGCGGAATAAGGTGCGATCTTTACGCAAGCGACTAAACGTGTTGTCCGCAACTTGCTCAATCAGCTGATAAGGGTTGGATTGATCAACCGGCTCACTGGCCTGCGCCACAGAACTAAGGCTAGAAACCATTAAGCAAATGGCGCTACCCAGTGCGATCAATGTCTTCTTCATGCTGTTTACTCCTTGTCACCCATGCTGTAGAGGAATTGACCGATCAGGTCTTCTAGCACCAGTGCCGATTTGGTGTCCTGAATTTTATCTCCCGCCTCGAGATAGCCAATGCCGAGGGCTTCATCCACGAAACCTGGAGTAATACCAATGTACTGCTCGCCCAATAACCCCGCGGTATAAATCGAGGCCGAACTTGATTCCGGAAAGCGCCCGGCGTCCGCGTTTATTTGCAAGGTGACCTGAGGGACATACGTCTCTGCATTCAAAGAAATATCTGTGACCTGGCCGACCGTCACGCCCCCCACCTTGACGGGTGAGCGTACTTTCAAACCACCAATATTGTCGAACTCAGCGGTTAAGGTATAGGTATCCGCCCGCCCCCAACGTTGGACGTCTGCCACTTGAAACGCCAAGACCAATAACGCTGCAATGCCCGCAATGACAAAGCAGCCTACCCAAAATTCTGTTTTACGACTCTGTTGCATGATTAATTCCCAAACATGAGTGCAGTAAGGACAAAGTCAAGGCCAAGCACGGCCAACGATGAATGTACCACAGTACGTGTGGTGGCGCGGCTGATCCCTTCCGATGTCGGCGTGGCATCATAGCCGTTAAAAAGCGCAATCCAGGTCACAGCCACGGCAAATACCACGCTTTTGATCAGGGCGTTGCCCACGTCATAACCCAGATCAACCGACGCTTGCATCACTGACCAGAAACTGCCGTGATCAATGCCTTTCCAGTCGACGCCAACTAACTCGCCGCCCCAAATGCCCACCAGCATAAAAATCACGGCCAGCAGTGGCATGGCGATTACGCCCGCCCAAAAACGCGGGGCAATCACTCGGCGTAGCGGGTCGACCGCCATCATTTCAAGGCTAGAGAGCTGCTCGGTGGCTTTCATCAAGCCTATTTCGGCGGTCAGTGCTGACCCGGCGCGTCCGGCAAACAGCAAGGCGGTCACCACGGGGCCAAGCTCACGCAGCAGCGACAAGGCCACCATTTGCCCAAGGCTGGTTTCCGCGCCAAAGTCTGACAACACCAGATAGCCTTGCAAGCTCAGTACCATGCCAATAAATAAGCCGGACACCATAATGATCGCCAGTGAGCGAACGCCCACCGAATAAAGCTGTTTGACCAACAATGGAAAGGTTTTGCTTGGCTGCGGACGGCCAATCAGTGCGCCTGCCATCACAAAGGTTGCACGGCCCATGGACTCGGCCACACGCATCGCCCGGCGGCCCACATCTTCAATTTGTGTTCTGATCACCGGAAAATCTCCTGCGTTAACTCGCCAGCGGGATAGCGAAAAGGCACAGGGCCATCGGCATGGCCTTCTAAGAATTGTTTGACCCAAGGATCAGGGTTGTCACGCAGCGACTGGGGCGAGCCACTGGCGATAATGCGGCTATCGGCCAGTAAATAAACCTGATCGGCAATGCTCATCACCTCAGGGACATCGTGTGAGACCACCACACAGGTCAACCCTAGTGCTTGGTTGAGTTGGCGGATCAAGGTGACCAGTACGCCCATGGTAATCGGGTCTTGGCCGACAAAGGGCTCATCAAACAAAATCAGTTCAGGATCGAGGGCTATCGAGCGTGCGAGTGCTGCACGACGTGCCATGCCGCCAGACAGATCACTGGGCATTAAGTCGTGTGCACCACGCAACCCCACCGCTTCTAACTTAAGCATCACGATGGTGTGGATCAATGACTCGTCTAAAGCGGTATGTTCGCGCAGCGGAAAGGCGACATTGTCAAACACCGACATATCGGTGAACAGCGCCCCTGATTGGAACAGCATACTCATACGCTGACGGACTTCAAACAGCTTGCGTCGTCCTAGAGTAGGAATGGCGTGACCATCAAACACAATCTCGCCCGCATCCGGTTTAATCTGACCGGCAATCAAACGTAGCAAGGTGGTTTTGCCAATGCCTGATGGCCCCATGATCGCGGTTACCTGGCCACGTGGCACTTGCAAATCAATATTGTCAAAAATGCATCGATTGCCCCGTGAGAAAGTCATCCCACTGATATCTATCAGGCTCTGTGCTGCCATGGCCGCATCTCATGGTTATAAAGGAACAAAATGAAGTGGCTGATAATAAGGCGTCACCCACCCTAACACAAGCCACGCCGCACCTCAGCGCCCGCAGGACGTGACTTATCCCTGATAATAGCAGCTTCTTTTCGCTTTTCGTGTCAGACATCAGTCAGCTTACGTCCGGTAAATGTAACGCCAAGTACGCCCAGGTATTGCCAGACACGATCCCGGTCAGCCAATAACCACTGCCGACAGCCTCTGTATGGCTAACCATCCTTTCGTGGCTATCGTTTTATCGTGTTCTTTCACGACGACCATTTCATGGCGACCGTTTCACGGCGACAACTCTCATGTTGATGAATGAAATCGCTGATTTCATCGCTAAAGCACGGGCTTTTCGCTTCACATTTACCCCGTTAGCCGTCAGAATTGCACCTCATTTGAACCCAATCAATAAACGCAAAGGATAGGTGTCATGGTCATAGCGGTTGCCATACTCATTGTTGGACTCATCGTGCTAGTGTGGAGTGCCGACCGATTAGTGTTCGGCGCGGCAGCAATCGCGAAAAACTACGGCGTCTCTCCGCTGGTGATCGGGATGACTATCCTGGCCATGGGCTCCTCCGCCCCCGAGATGATGGTCTCGGCCAATGCTGCCTTAGCAGATAAAACCGACACCGCCGTAGGAAATGTGTTGGGCTCCAACATCGCTAATATTGCGCTGATCCTCGGTTTCACCGCACTGATCAAGCCCCTTTCTATTGGCTCGACTATTATTCGTCGCGAGCTGCCTCTGATGCTAGGGGTCACCGTATTGGCTGGGGTGCTGCTTTGGAACAACCACCTGGGCTTTTTTGAAGGCGTGGGGCTGTTCACCCTGTTTGTGATTTTCATCCTAATGATGCTAAAAATCGGCAAAGACTCGGGTGGCACCGATCCAATACTGGCCGACCAACAATCGGATATTCCTAATGATGTCAGTAACCTGAAAGCGGTGCTGTGGATCATCATTGGTTTGCCATTGCTGCTGGTCTCTTCCGATCAAGTGGTTGACTCGGCGGTGACCATCGCGCAGTACTTTGGCATGAGCGATTTGGTGATCGGCTTGACCATTATCGCCATTGGCACCAGCTTGCCTGAGCTCGCCGCGTCGATAGCGGGGGTAATGAAAGGGGAAGATGATTTGGCCGTCGGCAATATTATCGGCTCAAACGTGTTCAATATTCTCGCGGTGATGGGGATTCCAGGATTACTCAACCCCTCAGCGATCAGTGAGTATGCCATGAGCCGCGATTATTATATTATGTTGGTGCTTTCCATCATGTTGCTGATTTTTGCACTCGGTAAATCACGTAGCATCAACCGCATTGAAGGCGCTGTTTTTCTCCTTTGTTATATCGGCTATCAAGGCTACCTGTTTGTTAACGCAGCAGCCTAAACGGACACGAGTATGAGTGATTACAGTTTTGATTTTCGCCGCGCAGGGCTTGATGTGCTCAACATTGAGCAAGACGCGATTGCGCAGCTAAAAACGGCAATTGATGCCCACTTCGAGGCCGCATGCGAGCTTATTTTGCACGCCACCGGCAAGGTCGTGGTCATGGGCATGGGTAAATCCGGTCATATTGGTAAAAAAATTGCCGCGACATTGGCGAGCACGGGCACACCGGCGTTTTTTGTCCACCCAGGGGAAGCCAGCCACGGCGATCTGGGAATGATAAACCAAGGTGATGTGGTACTGGCCATTTCCAACTCGGGGGAAGCCGGTGAAATCTTAACCTTGCTGCCCGTGATTAAACGCCTCGGGATCCCATTGGTCTGTATGACCGGCAACCCTAATTCCAGCATGGGTCAGCTCGCGAAAGTGAATCTTAATATTCATGTCCCGCAAGAAGCCTGCCCATTGGCCTTGGCCCCCACCTCCAGCACCACCGCCACCTTAGTGATGGGCGATGCCCTCGCGATGGCGTTGATGCAAGCCAGAGGCTTTACCGCGAACGACTTTGCCCTCTCCCACCCCGGCGGCGCACTGGGGCGTAAGCTATTATTACGTATCAGTGATTTAATGCACCAAGACGAGCGCTTACCCGTGGTTGAGGACTCCGCCACCGTCCGTGATGCGCTTTTAGAGGTGTCAGAAAAAGGCCTAGGCATGACAGCGATTGTTGATAGCCACGGGCAACTGACGGGCGTGTTTACCGATGGCGATTTGCGCCGCTTGCTGGATATGCGCATTGACCTGCATACCACCACCATTGGCTCAGTGATGTCGACAAACCCGGTCACCATTGAACCGGAACTGCTCGCGGCAGAAGGACTCAAACTCATGGAAGAGCGTAAAATTAACGGACTGCTGGTTGCTAAAAACGGCCAGCTGCTCGGCGCCCTTAACATGCATGACCTTTTAAAAGCCGGAGTTATCTAATGGCCTCCACTGTGATTGACACCCTCTATGGCCCTGTGGCTGCCGACGTTTTTCAACGTGCGGCGGCGATAAAACTGCTGATTTGCGATATTGACGGTGTCTTCTCCGATGGCCGCGTATACATGGGCAATCAGGGTGAAGAGCTCAAAGCATTTCATACCCGTGATGGGTATGGCATCAAATCGATCATGAATGCCGGCATCGAGGTCGCGGTGATCACAGGCCGCCAATCGCAGATTGTCGCGAACCGCATGCACGCCCTCGGTGTCCAACATGTTTATCAAGGACAAAGTGATAAACTTTCGGCGTATCAAGACTTGTGCCGCCATGTTGATGTTTTACCCGCACACACCGCCTATATGGGCGATGACTTAATTGATTGGCCGGTGATGGAGAAAGTCGGGCTTGCCTGCTGTGTCGCGGATGGTCATCCACTCCTTAAGCGTCGCGCGCACTTTGTCACGCAAACAGGCGGTGGCTTCGGCGCCGTGCGTGAAGTGTGCGATCTCATGTTAGAGGCGCGTGGTGAACTCGACCAACACAAGGGCTTGAGTTTATGATCCGGCGGCTTGGCCTGCTTCTATTGGTCGTGCTTTGTAGCGTAAGCGGTTACTATCTATTGGTTCAGCATGGCTGGCAGCAAGTACAACAGGTTACCCCTGATGCCGAAAAGCCGCTTTTTACTGGCGAAGCGATCCAAACTGTGCAATATGATGCGGATGGTGTGCGCAGCTACACCGTACACGCCAAGCATCTTGAGCATTATGCCAAGATTGATGAAACCCACTTTAATGAGCCCGTTCTGTGGACGTACAAAGCAGGCACAGAGGAAGAGTGGCGGGTGAGTGCAGACTACGCAATATTGTCCGATGACCACCTGTTGACCATGACGGGCAACGTGCGCATTTTTAACCTACTACCGAATGCACAAATAGATTCGGTAGCCACTGATTCGGTGACCTTGAATCTCACCACGCGAGATTTTTGGTCTGAGAGTCCGACGACGATCACCGGCACCCGTTTTCAAACCAAAGGTCAACGGGTGAAAGGAAATTTCGGTAACCACCAGATGGAATTGTTAGACGATGTTAGAGGCCGATATGAAACGACCCCTCGTTAAAGCGCTGGCAGGTGCCATGTTGCTACTGTCGCATTACTCACTGGCTCTAAGCAGTGATACTGAGCAACCTATTTATATAGAGTCAGAAAGCCAGCACCTGGATATGGCCACCAACACGGTGACCTTTACCCAGAATGTGGTCCTGACCCAAGGCAGCATTAAAATCTTGGCTGATAAACTGATCGTGATTCGCCCGGAGGGCCAAGAGGGGGATGAAACCATCGAAGCCTATGGCAAGCCGGCCACGTTTGAGCAAACCATGGACGATGGCAAAGAGATTCATGGCGAAGCCAACAAGCTGCGCTACGAAGTGGGCAATGAATTTCTTAAAATGTCGACCAATGCGATGCTTGAGCAAAGTGGCAATCAGGTGGAAGGCAACGTGATCACCTATGAAATCGACAAGCAACAGCTTGTGGCAGAAAGTGATAGCACCAAACGCGTCACCACGATTTTGCAGCCGAGCACCAAGTCGTCATCCTCTCAGGATGCATCAACGTCAGACGAGCAATAAGAGGCGACATGGCAACACTCACAGCGGCCAATCTGGCCAAAAGTTATAAAGGGCGAAAGGTGGTCGCCGATGTCAGCTTAGAAGTGAAATCCGGTGAAATTGTTGGTCTTTTAGGCCCTAACGGTGCGGGTAAAACCACCTCGTTTTACATGATTGTCGGCTTGGTCGCTCGTGACGAAGGGGCCATCTATATCGATGACAAAGACATCAGCATTCAGCCGATGCATAACCGCTCACGCTTGGGGATCGGCTACTTGCCACAAGAGGCGTCGATATTTCGTAAGCTGAGCGTCTACGATAACCTGATGGCCGTGCTACAAACCCGTAAGTCGCTAAGCAAAGAAGAGCGCCAAGACAAGGCAGAAGATTTGCTCGATGAGTTTAATATCCAGCATATCCGTGACAGCTTGGGGATGGCCTTATCCGGCGGTGAACGCCGTCGGGTAGAAATCGCGCGTGCATTGGCCGCCAATCCGAAATTTATTTTGCTGGATGAGCCCTTTGCCGGGGTCGATCCGATATCGGTGATCGATATTAAGAAAATCATCGAGCATTTACGTGATCGTGGCTTAGGCGTACTGATCACCGACCACAATGTGCGCGAAACGCTCAGTGTCTGTGAACATGCTTACATTGTCAGCCAAGGACACTTGATTGCACACGGCACCCCTGATGAAGTGCTTAATGATGAGCATGTCAAACGGGTCTATTTGGGTGATCAATTCAAACTCTAGTGCGCCCGATCATGCCAGCTTGGTGAGCGTGTTCGGATAAAATATAGTGGACTGGCTCACGCTACAAACTGCCAATCAAGGCTATAGTTACTAAAGAGCGCTTGCCCTGTTAGCCAGAGCAAGCGTTTTTAACCTCTTCGGTCGTTGAAATAAGGAAAGGTGTACCGCCTCTATGAAACCCACGCTTCAGCTTAAGCTTGGACAACAACTCGCAATGACACCGCAGTTGCAACAGGCGATCCGTCTGTTGCAACTGTCGACGCTGGACTTGCAACAGGAAATCCAAGAAGCGTTGGAAAGTAACCCGCTGTTAGAGCATGACGAGGGCCAAGAGCAAGAGGCCACTCAGCACGAGCCATCCCATGATAAAGACGCGGACGCACAAGAAACTGCAACCGCCAGCGCCGACACCATGGAAACCTCTGACGCGTTTGAAAAGAACGAAATGCCAGACGATCTCCCGGTCGATACTACCTGGGATCATCTCTACTCGGCTGGCACGGGCAACACGGGCGCAGGTGCCAGCGGATACGACGACCAACCGGTTTATCAAGGCGAAACCACCCAAACGCTTTACGACTACTTAAAATGGCAGCTCGAGCTGACGCCTTTTTCGGAAAACGATCAGGTGATTGCGATGGCGATCATTGATGCGGTGGACGATCAAGGTTACTTGTCAGTGAGTACCGAAGAGATCCTCGATAGCTTAGGCAGCGAAGAGATTGAACTTGACGAAGTCGAAGCGGTGCTCAAACGCGTGCAGCATTTTGATCCCCTAGGCGTTGCCTCTCGCACACTGCAAGAGTGCTTGATGCTGCAACTGGCCACCTACGACGCCGATACCCCTTGGCTGGACGACGCGCGGAAGGTGCTCACCGAACACATGGACTTGCTCGCCAACCGTGATTATCGCCAGTTGATGCGTGAAACCCGGCTAAAAGAGCCTGAGCTTAAATCAGTGATGCAATTGATTCATAGCCTCGAGCCACGCCCAGGTAACTTGATTGTGACCAACGAGGCCGAATACGTCGTCCCTGATGTCTCCGTATTTAAGCATCAAGGTCAGTGGGTGGTTCAAATCAACCCAGATAGTGTGCCCAAACTAAAAGTGAATGAGCAATACGCCGCCTATGGCCGTAATGGGTGTAGCCCTTCTGATAGCCAGTTTATTCGCTCACACCTGCAAGAAGCCAAGTGGCTGATCAAAAGCCTCGAGAGCCGCAATGACACCTTGCTGAAGGTAGCGCGCTGTATTGTCGAACATCAGCATGACTTCTTTGAGTATGGGGAAGAGGCCATGAAGCCGATGGTACTTAACGACATCGCCTTGGATGTCGATATGCATGAATCGACCATCTCCCGTGTGACCACCCAAAAGTTCATGCATACGCCACGCGGTATTTTCGAGCTGAAATACTTTTTCTCTAGTCATGTCAGTACCGACAATGGCGGCGAGTGCTCATCCACGGCGATTCGCGCACTGATCAAAAAATTGGTCGCTGACGAGCCGGCTAACAAACCGCTCAGCGACAGTAAGATTGCCACATTGCTGGCCGAGCAAGGCATTAAAGTTGCACGACGGACCATTGCTAAATACCGAGAATCTCTAGGTATTGCACCGTCAAACCAGCGTAAGCGTCTACTATAGGCGCCTCAACAGAAGGAAAGTGTGTATGCAAATCAATCTGACCGGACAGTCTGTCGACGTCACGCCACCACTACGCGAGTATGTGGAGACCAAGTTTGCTAAACTCGAGCGCTTTTTCGAGCACATTAATAATGTCCATGTTGTACTGAATGTCCAAAAGCTCGACCAGATTGCAGAAGCAACGCTCCACGTCAACAACGGGGAGATCCATGCAAAAGCACAATCGCATGATATGTATGCGGCCATCGATGGGCTGACCGATAAGCTGGTCAAGCAACTGAGTAAACACAAAGAAAAGCTCAAACAGCACTAAGCTATGGAACTGAAAGAAGTACTGTCAGTGGACTGCACCCGCAGTGCCGTCCACTGCTCTAGCAAGAAACGCGCACTGGAAATTATCAGCCAGGTTGCTGCGGACAAGCTAGGCACCAACGCACAAACCTTGTTTGAATGCATGCTAAGTCGCGAAAAGCTGGGGACGACCGGCATAGGAGCGGGGATTGCCATTCCCCATGGTCGCACACTCGATAGCCAACATGCCGTGGGGGTGCTGCTACAATGCGCCCAGCCCATTGAGTTTGATGCGGTGGACAAACGGCCTGTCGATCTGCTGTTCGCGCTACTGGTGCCCGACGAACAGTGCAAGGTACACCTGCAAACCCTGTCCGCGATTGCCGAGAAGTTGAATGACAAAAAGCTGTGTCGTCAACTGCGCAATGCTAATTCAGACCAAGAGCTGTACAATATCATTACCCAATAATGGGCAATGCTGACGGGAGCGAACTATGATGCTAAAAATTGTTAGTGGCCGTTCCGGCTCAGGAAAGTCAGTGGCATTGCGGGTGCTGGAAGATCTTGGCTATTACTGCGTTGATAACCTGCCCGTCAACTTACTGCGTGACTTTGTGGTCTCTCAAGACGATGTGGACGCCAAGATTGCGGTCAGTCTCGATATTCGCAATTTCCCTAACGCTAAAGAACCGGTTGCCGACACCTTGGCGGCGCTGCGCGACATCTGCGATGTCACTGTGTACTATTTAGACGCCGACGATAAAGATCTGATTAAACGCTTCAGTGAAACACGTCGGTTGCATCCACTGTCTCGCCAAAACCTTTCTTTAGAGCAAGCCATTTTGGCCGAGCGTCAGCAGATGGCACCGATTAAAGAGCACGCCGATCGGGTGATTAACACCACGGGCTTGTCGATTCACGACTTAAGTGAGTCCGTCCGTTCATTGGTGCTAGGTCGCACCAGTAGTGATTTGGTGATGGTGTTTGAATCTTTTGGCTTTAAACATGGCTTGCCTGCCGATGCCGATTATGTGTTTGATGTTCGCTTTCTCCCCAATCCACACTGGGAGCCCGCGCTCCGCCCTCATACTGGCTTGGAAAAACCGGTGCGTATGTTTCTTGCCGCCCAGCCTGACGTGGCCATGTTAGTGGCGCAGATTAAAGGGTTTCTCGAGTCTTGGTTACCTGCGCTTAAAAATAACAACCGTAGTTATGTCACCGTGGCGATTGGCTGTACTGGGGGCAAACACCGCTCGGTGTATGTCGCGCAATACTTATCGGATTATTTTCAGGAGCTGGGCGAGCAAGTGCAAACACGTCACCGTACCTTGGAGCAAAAACAGTGACCTCGATGTCGGCTCAAGTGTGTATTCGTAACCGCTTAGGCTTGCATGCGCGCGCGGCGATCAAATTAGTGGAACTGATGCAAGATTATGATGCTGATGTGATACTGCAAAGCGCGGATAAATCCGCAACGGCTGACAGTGTGATGGCGATGCTGATGCTGGAATCGGCGCAAGGTGAAACCATTACCGTTTCAGCCACTGGCCCACAAGCATCGCCTGCTCTCGATGCCGTGAAAGCATTATTTGAAGCCGGCTTCGACGAAGACAGCTAATCGTCTCCCCTTCTATGCCACTGCGCAGACCAGCGCGTTGAATCGCGCTAAATCCCGCCGATAACCGATTTGTCATGCGACAGACTCCCCTGATTGGGTTAGAATTTTAGTCATTGCATTTGGGGGAGTGGCCGATGGCAGAAACACTAGAACAAGAACAAAGTAACCTAACCCACCAACGGCTCCAAGAAGTCACTCAATTGCTCGAGCAAGGGATGTTCGTTCGCGTACGCCGTATGCTCGAGGACATGGAGCCAGAAGACATAGCACACCTTTTAGAGGCCTCTCCACCGAAAGGCCGTCTAGTGCTTTGGCAGCTCACCGATCCTGAAGATCAAGGTGAGATCCTTGATGAGCTATCAGAAGATGTGAAAGACGGCATCATGGTTCGCATGGCCCCTGACCAGCTCGCGGCAGCGACGGAGGGGATGGAAACCGATGATGTGGCTTACTTGCTCCGCAGCCTACCGCAAGACGTGTCCCAAGACGTGCTGGCGGAAATGGACGCCCAAGACAGGACGCGGGTACAGCAAGCCCTTTCTTACCCCGAGGAGTCCGCTGGCGGGATCATGAATACGGACGTCATCACTATCCGTGATGATGTCACCGTGGATGTGGTATTGCGCTATTTGCGGATGCGCGGTGAGTTACCCGACACCACAGATACCCTGTATGTGATCGACCCCAACGGCCGCTTGATTGGTAACTTGCCGATCAGTGCCCTGTTGGTTAACCAGCCGGATACCGATATCGCTGACATCATGGATGCCCCGGATGAAGCGATCAGTGTCACCATGGACGACGGGGATGTCGCTAGCTTGTTTGAACGCCGTAATTGGGTCTCTGCGCCCGTGGTGGATGAGCATAATCACTTGGTTGGTCGGATCACCATTGATGATGTGGTGGACATTATTCGCGAAGACGCTGAACACTCGATGATGAGCATGGCAGGTCTTGATGACGAGGAAGACACCTTTGCCCCCGCGTTTAAAAGTGCGCGCCGCCGTAGTATTTGGCTAGGGATCAATGTGTTGGCAGCGTTAACCGCGGCCTCGGTGTCCAACATGTTTGAAGGGACCCTGGATAAAATGGCGGCGATTGCGGTGTTGATGACCATTGTCCCCTCCATGGGCGGTGTGGCCGGTAACCAGACCGTCGCCTTGGTGATTCGCGGTCTGGCCGTTGGCCATATTGGTGATTCCAACACCCGCTGGCTATTGGCCAAAGAAGCCACTGTCGGCATGATTAACGGACTAGTGTGGTCGATGATCATTGGCGGTGTGGTGGTGTTATGGAAAGGCAATATTGAGCTGGGCTTGATCATCTCAGGCGCGATGATGGTTAACCTGTTTGTCGCAGGTATTGCTGGGGTAGCGATACCGACGTTGCTGAAAAAGTACAACATCGATCCGGCATTGGCGGGGGGGATGGCACTAACCACGGTCACCGATGTGGTCGGTCTGCTCGCCTTTTTGGGGCTGGCTACCTTATTTATTACTTAGCCTCTGTCGTATAAAAAAGGCGAGCCACCTGGCTCGCCTTTCTCATTGGATAGCTTGGAACCGCGTCATTACTCGTCCAAGAAACTACGCAATGTCTCAGAGCGGCTTGGGTGACGTAACTTACGCAGCGCTTTCGCCTCAATCTGACGAATACGTTCACGGGTCACATCAAACTGCTTACCCACTTCTTCCAGGGTATGGTCGGTATTCATTTCAATACCAAAGCGCATACGCAGGACTTTCGCTTCACGCGGTGTCAGACCGGCCAGCACATCATTGGTCGCCATCTTAAGATTGTTCGACGTCGCCGAATCCATCGGTAGCTCCAAGGTGGTGTCCTCGATAAAGTCACCCAGGTGTGAATCTTCGTCATCACCAATTGGGGTTTCCATCGAGATCGGCTCTTTAGCGATCTTCAATACCTTGCGAATTTTGTCTTCCGGCATCAACATCCGTTCAGCCAGCTCTTCAGGCAACGGCTCTCGGCCCATTTCCTGAAGCATCTGACGCGAAATACGGTTGAGCTTGTTGATGGTCTCAATCATGTGCACCGGAATACGGATGGTTCGCGCTTGGTCAGCAATCGAGCGCGTGATTGCCTGACGGATCCACCAGGTCGCATAGGTTGAGAACTTATAGCCACGGCGATATTCAAACTTATCGACCGCTTTCATCAAGCCAATGTTACCTTCCTGGATAAGGTCCAAGAACTGTAGACCACGGTTGGTGTATTTCTTAGCAATCGAAATAACCAGACGTAGGTTGGCCTCAACCATTTCTTTTTTCGCACGGCGTGCTTTCGCTTCACCGATAGACATGCGACGACTGATGTCTTTGATCCGCTCGACCGACAAGCCCGTCTCTTCTTCGATAATCTTCAGCTTCTGCACACAGCGGCGAAGATCTTCTTCGTAACGCGCCACACGCTCTGCGTAAGGCTTGCCAGAGTTCAGCGCTTCGTCAATCCAGGCATCCGATGACTCATTGCCCGCAAACAGTTGCACGAAGGTTTTCTTCGGCATTTTGGCCTGGTCGACACAAAGACGCATCACCAAACGCTCTTGGGTGCGCACCTTGTCCATGGTTTGACGCATGTCATTAACCAGACGATCAAACTGCTTGGGGATCAGACGGAACTGCTTAAACGTTTCAGACAGCGCATCGATCGACGCTTTAGTACGCTCATCATAACGACCGTACTGTTGGATCGCGGTTTCCATCGCCGCATAGGTACGACGAAGCTCGCTGAACTTCTCACGCGCCAGTTCAGGATCGATACCAACATCTTCATCACTCTCATCGTCTTCGTCGGTATCGTCTTTTTCTTCGTCTTCATCATCTTCGTCATCAAGCTCTTTTTCGCTGAGCTCGGAGCCGATATGGGTCGCCGTGGGCGCGACGTCATCCTGGTCTGGATCGATGAAACCAGAAATAATGTCGGTTAAGCGAAGCTCTTCCGCTTCCACTTTATCGAACTGATCAAGCAGTGAGGCAATCGAGGCCGGATATTCTGCCACCGAACACTGCACCTGGTTGATGCCGTCTTCGATACGCTTGGCGATATCGATCTCACCCTCACGGGTCAACAGCTCAACCGTGCCCATTTCTCGCATATACATGCGAACAGGATCCGTGGTGCGACCGATTTCACTCTCCACGCTAGAAAGTGCCGCCGCCGCTTCTTCGGCTGCGTCTTCGTCGGCCACGGTTTCTGACATCATTAGCTCATCGGCATCAGGGGCGGATTCCACCACTTGAATGCCCATGTCGTTAATCATCTGAATGATGTCTTCTATTTGGTCGGAATCGACAATGTCTTCCGGGAGGTGGTCATTAACTTCGGCATAGGTCAGATAGCCTTGCTCCTTGCCTTTTGCGACAAGCAACTTCAGCTGTGACTGCGGATTTTGATCCATAGACGATATCCAACTTCGGGTCTGAGTGAAGAATTTAGTATGCGGAAACGCAAACCGCCAATTTTAACAAATGTCACCTTTGCTGGCTACTTTCTAAACGGACTGGCTCTGTATCAGTAGCATCAGTTCCCGCTTCTCTTCGACTGATAAGCCGACGGTATTTGACTTCGCTTGCAACTTGGCTATTTGTTGTTCGACACACTGGGCGAGTATTTTATCCAGTGAATCGCAAAAAAGTTCTGACGCATTTTCATCGTCAACATGTAGATCCCAGCCAGCCAACCGGGCTAGCAAGGCTTCTTGCTTGGTTCCCCGCCAGTGCTCTAGCAACTGACCGGTAGTGATATGGGGGCGCTGTCGGCAAATCTCAAGGATGGGGTTTAACAACGCTAACCCGGGTAAATCAATGGTATCGGCCGATGGCAACGGCGGCACTTCTTGGCCGAGTTTGGGGTACTGCACTAACAGCGCAATCACCTCACGCATCGGCGTGCGCTTAATGTCCTGTTGACCATGCACTTTCACCGGCTGACCCTGACGACGAATCAGGGTATCAAGCTGATGATCATCCATAATCCCCAGCTTCTGTCCCAGAGTATTACGCAAGTAAAGCCGCAAGGTATCACCCGGCACCTTTTCAATCAGCGGCACCGCCAAATTCGCCAGCTTGGCTTTCCCCTCTTGGCTACTGGTATCCACCTGCTTGAGCAAGGTGGTAAACATAAAGGTCGATAAACTCTGCGCCTCGCCCAGACGCTGCTCAAACCCTTCTTTGCCTTCTTGGCGGATGATAGAGTCCGGATCGTCACCGTCAGGCAAAAACATAAATTTTAACTGGCGGCCATCGTGGATATAAGGCAGCGCTTGCTCCATCGCCCGCCAAGCGGCATCGCGTCCTGCTCTATCGCCGTCGTAGCAACACAGTATAGTACCGGTTTGCCGGAAAAGGGTTTGAATATGTTCGCCCGTGGTCGAGGTGCCCAAGGAGGCCACCGCATAATCCACGCCAAATTGCGCCAACGCGACCACGTCCATGTACCCTTCTACCACGAGTATACGCTCGGGATGGCGATAGCGTTGCATCACCTCATACAAGCCGTATAGCTCACGCCCTTTATGGAAAATCGGCGTTTCTGGCGAGTTAAGGTATTTGGGGGTGCCATCCCCTAATACACGGCCACCAAAACCGATTACTCGCCCACGGCGATCACGGATTGGGAACATCACGCGGCCACGGAATCTGTCGTAGCTATGGCCGTTATCGTTCTCAATCAACATGCCAGCGGTGAGCAACTGACGAATATCAGCTTGATTGCGACCAAAGCGGCGCTTAATGGTGTCCCATTTATCCGGGACAAAGCCAATACCAAATTGCTTAACTACTTCGCCGGATAGACCACGCTGTTTGAGGTAATCAATGGCCACTTGCCCCGCATCAGTGCGTAGTTCGCCACTGTAGGTACGCGCAATGGCTTCCATCATCTCGTAGATCTGACGCTTGTCATCACTGGGCATACTCGGACGCGTGTTGCCGCCCCCGGTTTGCTCACGAGGTACCTCTAAGCCTAAGGTGCTGGCGAGCTCTTCGATGGCATCAGGAAACTCCAGTCGCTCGAATTCCATCACAAAGTCGATAGCATTGCCGTGCACACCACATCCGAAGCAGTGATAAAACTGCTTGTCTTGGCTTACACTGAATGAAGGCGTCTTTTCGTTATGGAAAGGGCAACAGGCACTGTAGTTTTTGCCTTTTTTCTTGAGCTTGACCCGTGCATCAATGATCTCAACGATGTCGAGACGTGAAAGCAAGTCATCAATGAATGCGCGCGGGATTCTGCCTGCCATAACCTGAAATTTATAGGGAGAGAAGCAAACAAGCCGCGCCGTCCAAATAAGGAAAGCACGGCTTGTTATAGAGTGGGAAAAGACTAGCCTAGGTGTGCTTTAACACGCTGGCTTACTTTTCCCATATCAGCACGGCCTTGAACCTGAGGTTTTAATACCCCCATTACTTTGCCCATGTCTTGCA
The DNA here is from genome assembly GCF_003390965.1 of Salinivibrio sp. HTSP. NCBI lineage: Bacteria > Pseudomonadati > Pseudomonadota > Gammaproteobacteria > Vibrionales > Vibrionaceae > Salinivibrio > Salinivibrio sp. HTSP. Next base: position 40,277 of record NZ_PXUD01000038.1, on the reverse strand, counting down.
TTGACGATGCACCGGCTTTCTCAACCGCTGCTTTCACCAATGCATCGACCTCGTCATCGCTTAACGGTTGGGGTAGAAATTCTTCTATCACCGCAATCTCGGCAAGCTCTGTCTCGGCAAGATCATCACGACCGGCTGCTTGGTACTGGGCTACGGAATCACGGCGCTGCTTCACATTTTTGGTCAGCACAGCCAGGATAGCTTCGTCGCTAAGCGACTGACGGGTATCCACTTCTTGCTGTTTAATCGCTGCCATCACAAGGCGAAGCGTCCCGAGACGCGCCTTGTCTTTTTGTTTCATCGCCGTTTTTTGGGCGTCTTTTAGACGTTCAAGCAATTCCATAGCACCTTCCTGAATCTGTCTTTATTAGTACAGACGTACGCGGCGTTGGTTTTCGCGGGCCAACTTCTTCAGGTGACGCTTCTGAGCGGCAGCTTTAGCGCGTTTGCGAACGGTCGTTGGCTTTTCATAGTTCTCACGACGACGAACTTCAGAAAGAATACCGGCTTTCTCACAAGAGCGCTTAAAGCGACGCAGTGCTACGTCAAATGGTTCGTTTTCACGTACTTTAACTACTGGCATGTGCCTTTCACCTCGGGGGTTGTCAGTTACTGCTGGCGAACAATTGGCCAGCCTTGATTAAAAATGGTGCGAAATTCTAATCCGAATAGGGGGTGATTGTAAAGCGCATCTGGCGAATTACTTCTAAGCCATGTAAGATTGCGCGCACGGTCAGCCTGCGCTGACACTGTCTTCTTCGCTTTGGTCATCACAATAATACGTGAAGCATGACTGTAAGTACTCCATCTATCGGCTGTTATTCTGAGGTTATGATGCGCATTCTAGGCATAGAGACATCTTGTGACGAAACCGGCGTCGCCATCTACGACGACCAAGCAGGCCTGCTGTCACATAAACTTTACAGCCAAGTCAAGCTTCACGCTGATTACGGTGGCGTGGTGCCTGAACTTGCCTCGCGCGATCATGTTAAAAAAACCTTGCCGCTGATTAAAGCGGCCATGGCGGAGGCCAATCTCACCCCCGCTCAGATTGATGGCATTGCTTATACCGCGGGCCCCGGCCTAGTCGGTGCCTTGCTGGTTGGCTCAACCATTGGACGCAGTCTGGCCTATGCATGGCAAGTCCCCGCGGTGGGCGTTCACCATATGGAAGGTCACCTTCTCGCCCCGATGCTAGAAGACAACCCGCCGCCTTTTCCATTTATTGCTCTATTGGTCTCTGGCGGCCATACACAGCTGGTCGAAGTGAAAGGGATTGGTCAATATCGCATTCTTGGTGAGTCAATTGACGACGCCGCCGGTGAGGCGTTTGATAAAACGGCCAAACTGATGAATCTCGATTATCCCGGTGGCCCCTTGCTGTCGAAATTGGCAGAAAACGGCACCCACGGCCGTTTTACTTTTCCACGCCCGATGACCGATCGCCCCGGGTTAGACTTTAGCTTCTCCGGTTTAAAAACCTTTGCCGCCAATACCATCGCCGCTAATGAGACGGACGAACAAACGCGCGCCGATATTGCTTATGCGTTTCAAGATGCCGTGGTCGATACCTTAGCTATTAAGTGTAAGCGAGCGCTCGATCAGTGCGGTCTGAATCGCTTAGTGGTCGCGGGCGGCGTGAGTGCCAACCGTCATTTACGGGAAAAGCTGGAGGCGCTGACGCAAAAGCGCGGCGGCGATGTGTTCTATCCTCGTCCTGAGTTTTGTACCGATAATGGCGCAATGATCGCTTATGCGGGCATGCAGCGGCTTAAAAACGGCGAGCATCTGGGTCTCGGTGTAAAAGCCCAGCCACGTTGGCCACTCGACACGCTTGCCGCGGTCGAAACCGACGCATAGTCGTTGGTCAAACCAGACAGACAAAAGGCAGCCTGAGGCTGCCTTTTTTGCTTCGAACGCGCTAGCGTAACCTGCCTCTCACCCGTCGCTAACGTCGCCACCAACCAAGAAGCACAGGTTTTTCATCACCATCCAGCAAGCGCCGGATATTGTCGTAGTGACGAAACAAAATCAAACACGAAAGCATGGCAACGGGCATGGTAAATTGCGGCTTTATCCACCAGGTAAATAGCGGGGCGACGATCGCTGTCACAATCGCACTGAGTGACGAGTAGCCCGTCAACACAAGCACCAACCCCCAGGTCACCACCAGCAGGCCAGTTAAGCTCAAACCAATCGGGGCCATGGCGCCCAGTGCGGTCGCCACCCCTTTGCCGCCACGGAAATGGAAAAAGACCGGGTAAATATGTCCTAGACAGGCCGCAATGGCGATAAGGCCCAGTAGAAATGGATTAATGCCAATCAGGTAGCTTAGCCAAACGGGGATCATCCCTTTTAGCATATCACACAGCAGCACCCAGGCCGCGGCAAAGCGCCCACCGAGACGATAAACGTTCGTCGCCCCTGGGTTTTTCGACCCTTGATCTCTTGGGTCTGGCAAGCCAAACGCGCGACAAACCAACACGGCACTGGACACAGAGCCAAGTAAGTAGGCAGCGATGATGATGGCAATGGCCAGTGCAGTCATGTGAAATCCCTAGAGTTTGTGCCGCATTCGTTGCTATAGTGCGCCGACGTTCATCGATAAACCTATCATGGATCGGAACGCATTGCGTATCCATCTGTCAATGAACACATCCAATAATACGAACTTTCTTACCACAGTGGTATCCGACCTGTCACGGAGTGTGAAAAAACATGGATTCCGTATTCATAGAGCAACTCGACGTGTACACCACTATCGGTGTCTACGATTGGGAACAAACCATCCAGCAAAAGTTGGTGTTCGATATTGAAATGGCGCACGATAATCAACCCGCCGCCCAGCAGGATGACGTGTCGCTAGCGCTTGATTATGCCAGTATCAGTGAGGCGGTTATCGCCCATGTACAGGCCAGCCGCTGTGCGTTGATCGAACGCGTGGCGGAAGAGGTTGCTCAATTAATTCAAACCCAGTTTGGCGTCAGCTGGATTAGAGTGCGGGTGGCCAAGCCAGGCGCAGTCGCTCAGGCTCGTAACGTGGGTGTAGTCATAGAGCGAGGCACACGGTGACACAAGCATTACTTAGTATCGGCTCTAATATCGAGCGCGATTATCACATCGAACAGGCCGTTAAAGCCTTGCGCCAGCTTGACCCACACTGCCGCTTTTCCCGCATTTTTGAAGCCGAACCAGTCGGATTTGAAGGCCCTCACTTTTACAACCTGATTGCCGAGCTTCACACCTCGCTTCCGTTGCACGACTTTTGGCAAGCCGTTCGTGACATTGAATCGCAACAAGGAAGAGAGCGCAACGACCCCAAATGCCGCGATCGCACCATAGACATAGACCTACTCACCTTTGGCGAACACTGCCAGGCAAAAGGGCCAACGTTGCCACGCAATGATATCTACAAATTTGCCTTTACCCTGTGGCCACTCGCCGAGCTCTGCCCTGACCAAGCCATTCCTGGCGATGGCCGGACGTTCGCCCAGCTTTGGCAAGCCTTTGACCAAGATCAACCACTATGGCCGATTGAGACGCCGACGTATTTGAAGGATATTTAAGCACCATGAGCCTCTTTGAAGCCTTTTTTTTGGCCTTGATTCAAGGATTAACCGAGTTTCTTCCTATTTCTAGCTCCGCGCACCTTATTCTGCCTTCACAGCTTTTTGGCTGGGCCGATCAGGGCCTTGCCTTTGATGTTGCTGTACACGTCGGCACACTGGCCGCAGTGGTGGGGTATTTTCGCCGTGAAGTGTGGAATCTCCTTAAAGCCTTTTTTGCCTCGCTCAAAGGTGAGCACAGCTCGGATAGCCAGTTGGCATGGATGATCGTCTTAGCCACGATCCCTGCGTGTGTGGCCGGTTTGTTTTTAAAAGACGTGATCGAGCTTTACCTGCGTGCGGCCTGGGTAATCGCGGCAACCACACTGATTTTTGGTGGCTTATTGTGGTGGGCGGATCGCAAAGCGACCCAAACATGCGATGAGTATCAAACCACGCCCTACCGCGCCGTACTGATAGGTGTGGCGCAAGCCCTTGCCTTAATTCCTGGGACGTCGCGCTCAGGCGCCACAATCACTGCGGCATTAATGCTCGGTTATACGCGCGAAGCCGCGGCACGATTTTCGTTTTTGATGTCGATTCCTATCATTACCCTCGCAGGCTCCTATCTGGGGCTGCAATTGGCGACCAGCCCAGAGCCGGTGGCCATGGATGCGATCGGTGTTGGGCTATTGGTGTCGTTTGTCAGTGCTTACGCGTGTATTCACGCCTTTTTAAAGCTGGTGACACGGGTGGGCATGTTACCCTTCGTGATCTACCGCTTGGTATTGGGTGTGCTGTTACTCGCCTTTATCGCCGGATAAAAAAACACCAAGCACGATACACGTGCTTGGTGATCTCTCCGTCAGGAATGGGTGGCTGACCGAGGCGTTACTCTCCGGCCACCTTCATGCCATCAATGATCACTGAGCCGGTTTGAATTTGGCTGCGCGTTTCGATATCGGTACCAATCGCGACAATGTTAGCAAACATCTCATTGAGATTGCCGGCAATGGTGATCCCGCTCACCGGGTATTGGATCTCACCATTTTCCACCCAAAAGCCGGCGGCACCGCGTGAGTAATCGCCAGTCACTGGGTTCACCCCTTGTCCCATCAACTCAGTCACCAATAACCCCGTGCCTAAGGTTTTTAGCATGGCATCGGCATCTTGACCGGTGTGGCTCACGTACCAGTTGTGAATGCCGCCGGCATGGCCGGTTGGTTCCATGCCTAGCTTACGCGCGGCATAACTGGTGGCGAGATAGGTGTTTAATACCCCCTTTTCAATGATGCGCCTGTCTTGTGTGATCACTCCTTCACTATCAAAGGGTGCACTCGCGGCGCCTTTTCGTACATGGGGTAACTCGTTGATGGTGAGCCAATCTGGGAAGATCTGCTCGCCTTTCTTATCCAATAAGAAAGAGGACTTGCGGTAAAGCGCTGAACCGCTGATCGCCATCACCAAATGGCCAAACAGCCCAGTAGCCACACTGCGATCGAACATCACTGGCACTTGGCATGTCGCCACACTGCGTGGGTTTAAGCGCGCCACAGCGTGTTTGGCCGCTTCGACTCCCACAAAGCCCGGTGTCCATAAGTCCGCTTTGTCCCGTGCCACCGTGTAGCTCATGTCACGCTCCATCCCTGCGTCACTCTCCGCTATCACTGAGCAGCTTAGCGCTTGGCGGCTTGAAGGGTAACTGCCGAGCATGCCATGGCTATTGCCATAGACACGCACCCCATAGTGGCTGTCATAGCTGGCACCATCGCTGAACTTGATTCGGCTGTCATGGCTCAGTGCCGCTTGCTCGGCTTCAATCGCCAACGCGGCGGCGGTATCCGGCTCGGGCTCATCGGGATAGAATAAATCGAGGTCAGGATAGTCAAAGGCCATTAACGCTTTAGGTGCTGGGCCTCCGAAAGGATCCGGCGAAGTATAGCTTGCGATCTCAAGCGCCGCTTCAACGGTTTTCGCGATCGCTTTGTCCGACAAATCAGTGGTGGATGCGCTGCCTTTGCGCTGATCCCGGTAAACGGTGATCCCAAGGGCACCATCTTGATTGAACTCCACGTTCTCGACTTCGCCCATCCGCGAGCTGACGCTGATGCCGGTACTTTTGGTAATCGCCACTTCCGCCTGGTCACTTTTGGCCGATGCCATGTCGAGCGCACGGCTGACAGCTTGACGAAGTTGCTGCTCTTGCTCGGCGACTTGTTGTTTCACACTCATAGTTGACCTTTTTGATTCGCATTCAAGTTCGACACACTCAGCGCCACGCGCCTATGATAAAAAAGCCCGCGTTTGGGCGCATTTCTTGTTAACATACGTGTCATTGCACATTCTCACTGAGGTTGAACATGGGCCGTAAAAATAAACCCGCTCCCTGGGAGGAAGAGGAAGAGATCATCTGGGTCAGCAAGTCCGAGATGAAACGCGATATGCTTGCCTTGCAAGAACTTGGCGAAGCACTGGTCAAACTCAAACCAGCCGTGTTAGAAAAATTCCCGCTCGACGATGACTTGCTCAGCGCGATTACAGACGCCCAACGCTTGAAGAACGAAGCGCGCCGTCGCCAACTGCAATATGTTGGCAAGCTTATGCGCTCTCGTGACCCTGAGCCGATTCAGGCAGCGCTTGATAAGTTGCAAAATAAGCATGCTCAGCAAACGGTCGAGCTTCACAAGCTTGAGCAACTGCGTGACCGCATCATTGACCAAGGCGACAGTGCGATTAGCGATGTGCTGTTGCAGTACCCTGATGCCGATCGTCAACGTTTACGTCAGCTAGCACGCCAGGCTAAAAAAGAGCAGCAGCAAAACAAACCGCCCAAGGCGTATCGCGAGATTTTCCAGTATCTCAAAAGCTTTTACGACCAAAGCCTGTAAATTGCCACGCCAGTGCCCCGCACTGGCGTGCAGACTTAGGACTCAGTGCCTCCGACCGTCATCGCATCCAGCTTCAAGGTCGGCTGTCCAACCCCCACTGGAACACTTTGCCCAGCTTTACCACACACCCCAACACCGGGATCGATGGCCAAATCATTCCCCACCATCGAGACTTGCTGCATCGCTTCGACGCCGCTGCCAATTAAGGTCGCCCCTTTCACTGGCGTGGTCAGTTCACCGTTTTCAATCAGGTAAGCCTCTGAGGTGGAGAATACAAACTTACCCGAGGTAATATCGACCTGACCGCCGCCAAAGTTTGGCGCGTATAAGCCACGCTCCACGCTGGCAATCATCGACGCTGGCGAGCTTTCACCGCCTAGCATGTAGGTATTGGTCATCCGCGGCATCGGCAGATGCGCATACGACTCACGACGGCCATTACCGGTGGGTGCGACGCCCATGAGGCTGGCATTGTGCTTATCTTGCATATAGCCTTTGAGCACACCCTTTTCGATTAACACATTGTACTGACCCGGCACCCCCTCATCATCGATGCTCATTGAGCCGCGGCGATCATTCATGGTGCCATCATCAACAATGGTACACAGCGGTGAGGTGACCTGCTCGCCAAGGCGACCGGTAAATACCGATGACTCTTTACGGTTAAAGTCTCCTTCTAAGCCGTGTCCAACCGCTTCATGCAATAAGACGCCTGGCCAGCCAGCCCCCAACACCACGGGCATGGTGCCTGCCGGTGCCGCGTCGGCGCGTAGGTTGACCAGGGCTAGGCGAATCGCTTCATCGGCAAACTGCAGCGCGCGTGACTTACCCGCATCCTCTTGCAAGAATACATCATAGCCATAACGGCCACCGCCCCCCGCACTGCCGCGTTCACGGCGTCCATCTTGTTCAACCAATACAGAAACCGACAAGCGAACCAATGGACGAATATCGGCGCCATAGGTGCCATCGGTGGCGGCCACCAGCACTTGCTCATAAAGGCCGTTTAGGCTGGCATTCACTTCTTTCACCCGTGGTTCTTTGGCACGGATGTAGCTGTCGATTTCTTTGAGTAGAGCGATTTTCTGCTCACGTGTTAGGCTCGCGAGCGGATCGATGGGACCATAGTACGGCCTTGCGTGCACCGCAGAAAACGCGCTCACTTTGCCTTGCCCGCCAGCCGGGGCAATCCCGCGTGCTGCAGTGGCACTTTGCATCAAGGCATCGGGGGTGAGCTGATCCGAATAGGCAAATCCGGTTTTTTCACCGCTGATCGCTCTCACACCGACCCCGCGGTCGATATTAAATGAACCGTCTTTAATGATGCTGTCTTCCAAGGCGAGGGATTCATGCCAGGTGGATTGGAAGAAAATATCACCGTAGTCAATCTGGCGACCGCTCAGGTGCGCCAGTGTCGCATGCAGTTGCGACTCACTCACGCCCGCCGGGCGCAGCAAGGTTTCTTCGACCTGTTCCAGACTCATTCGTTTACTCTTGGTTGTGGCTGCCGAGCCGGCAGCCGAGAAAAAAGATAACGCGCCGAGGGTGCGCTATTTCAGTTGGCTTTGCAACCGGGTATGAGACAGTACGGGCATCTTATGCCGAATGGATTCCCCCATGCTTAGATCAAGCTCAGCCCAGGTCACGCCGGGCTCACTTCCCAGCGACGCCACGACCTGTCCCCAGGGATCGATGATCATCGAGTGTCCCCAAGTTTGGCGTCCTTTGCTATGCTCACCACACTGCCCTGCCGCAATTACCCAGCATTGGGTTTCTATTGCTCGCGCCCGCAACAAAGTTTCCCAATGCGCTTGACCGGTCACGCGGGTAAAGGCCGCTGGCACGGTTATGATATCGGCACCTTGGGCGCGTAGCGCTTGATACATGGGGGCAAAGCGAACATCGTAGCAGATACTTAATCCAAGGCAGCCAAAGGGCGTATCGAGTGTGGCGAGACGGTCACCGGCCTCAAAGTAGTCAGACTCGCAATACCGTCCGTGGGCATCGGCCACTTCTACATCAAATAGGTGCAATTTGTCGTAACTGCCGCGCAAGTGTCCGGCGTTGTCAAACACCAAGCTCGTACTGCTTAACATGCCATTGTCGTTTTGAATCGGAAAGGCGCCCACCACCAGCCAAAGGTCGTAATGATGGGCCAGTTCGGCAAGCTGTTGCTGCAGTGGACCATGACCCAATCGCTCGGCATGGCGCTGATAATCTTGTTTGCCGCCAAACACTAGGGCATTTTCTGGGGTGAGAGCCAGTTTCACCCCTTGCTCGCTTAACCGATGTAAACTGGCTTGCAATGCCTTCATGTTGTGGCTGGGATCGGCGCTGGATGTCATCTGGACAACACCTGCTTTCATCATGCTCACTCCTTGGCGTTTTCTGCTTGTTGGCGCAATCGTTCCGTCGCGTCGGCTGGCAAAGCGAGTGCCTCTTTATCACGCGACACTTCCCTGATATCAGGCGTCCCTATCGGCCCGCTTACTTGATAACGGACTTGGGTGAAAACGTCCACCACGGGTGAAATGGCGGTGGTGACCGCTAACACATACAGCGCCGTCTGCGGCGTGACCGCAAATGCGCTTAATACTGGGATCCCAGAGGTAATATCCGGCGTAAACCGCACATCGGCGTTCACGCGATTGGTCACCAAATTGGCAATCCCTTTAATAACCATATCACCGGCTATCCCATCCATGCGGATATTATCCGTCACAACCACGCCATTTGTGATCACAGCCCGCCCGGTAATGTCATCAAAGGCCAAACCATCTTCAAATACGCCCGAAAAATCGAGCTGAATTTTACGCAGAATGGAGTCGAGACTGAAAAGCCCTAACAGCTTCCCAGCGCCTCCCACCCCGCTTATATAGCCGTCTTTAACATCAGAGCGGATATCACCATTAAGGCTGGCAATATCGACTTTCCAAGGCAGACCCGCGTAATCTAACGAGGCTTGCGTTGTGAAGCTGGCATCTTGGATCCCGCCACTGATACCAAATCGTCCCATGAGATCTGACGTACTCTCCCCGCCTAGCGCGAGGGTTAACGCGGTTTGATGATGGCCTTGCTCATCAATCAACCAATGGCCGCTGATGGACGCGTGGTTTTTCCCACTCTCCAGCGTCAGAGAAGTCAGGTCGACCTGTGAGGCTTTCTTATCGAGTACCGCCTCAACGCGCCCTAGCCGATACCCTTGCAACCACAGATCCTCAATCACCAAGTGTGTCGGCGGAATCGCAGCAAGCAAAGCTTTCTCTTCCGGACTCGCCCGGGTATCCACAGGTTCAAAAAGCGGCTTATCCGTCGTCTGTTCGTCCTCGGTTAACCGACGATTGATATGCCAATGATCAATCTCAACGTTCAAGCGCCCCTGTGTCGGCCACATGGCTTGCCCGCTTAGCTCACGACTGCCCATTAACAGATCCCAGCCCTCGGCTTTGTGTCGCGCCGCTAAAGACACATCGTGAAACGCTAAAGGGTCTGCTCTCACCGTCTCGATCTTGGCATTAATACGCTGCGGCATGGGTAAAGCAGGATATGGCCCGCTTCCGCTCGGCCAGGATTGGCTGGCCTGCTGCCAAACTCGCTTCCAAGCCGCGAGATCGAGTTGCTCAAGCTTTAGATCAAAACGATGACCACGCGTTGCCAATAAGCGGCTACCTTGCTCACCAATCTGCCATTGACTGGCAGTAAACTGCGGACGCCGGCCTTGGGTATTGATGCGCGCTTGATAATTCACACCAGGAAGCGCCACACGCCCGGTCAAGCCTTCACTGTTCCCGGTCGCCTCGATACGGGCCTGCCCTTTTTGCCAGCGTGGTTTGTTAAGTGGCGCGGGCAACGTCGACTGCAGCGGCGTGGTATCGACATCCACACCGAGCCGATAATCAAAACCGGTATCATTTAAGGTTAAATCGAGCCCCGCCTGCCAACGTGCACCGCCCGCCAGGTAAGCGTCAAGTGGCAACGAAAGCATGTCCAGCAATGGCACCACATCCCAATCCGCATCCATACCTAAGTCAAGCTGATACCCGGCCGCTACGGTTTCGCCCGTAAACTGGAGGTTGACGGGCTGCCCTAACCATTGAGCCTGCATCGACTGAGTGGTGAGGGTGTCGTCGCTAAAGGCCAGCTCGCCGGACAGGTTATCCAGTTGCATATCGGGTGCCTGAATCGATATCTGGTTGCCGGTAAAGCGAACCCTTCCTTCGGCATGAGGCTGCTCACCATTGAGCGGGATATTGAGCCCGAGGTTAGCATTAACCAGCCCATCGACTTGCACATGAGTCAAGGCCGCCCCCACCGTGTCTACTAAAGGCGTCGCCAGCATGTATTGGCGGACAGCCGGTCCGGTTGCCGCCAATGACGCGTGAATATCGAGTTCGCTGCCCGGCTGGGTCATATCGGCAATCTCAGCTTGCACTTGGCGACTGACGGCGTCGCCCAAACGAACATGGTCCCCCTCAATCGCTAAGCGCGCATTTTCAAACAGTAAACGGGCGTCGAGCTCCGTCAACGTCGGCCAAGCGGTGTTAAAGCTAAACGCCCCGCCGCGAAGCGGTACCTTGGCTTGAAAAATGCCGCTGTGATCCTGGTAAGGAAACGCATCGAGGGCACCAAACCAAAGAATTTCACTGTCTTTGGCCCGTCCGGCTTGAATGGCGCGAGAAAGGTAATCGGTTAACGAGTCAGGCAATGCCCGGGTGGGGAGATAGCGCCATGTCTGCCCAGCATCCGATACGTCGGCCTGCACGTATAACGCCAAAAAAGGCGCGCCTTTTGAGGGAATATCCAGACGAAACGCGCCTGAGCCTTGCACGTCTGCCCCCTTAACCACTGCCTGCTCACTCCATACTGACAAGCCTTGTTTGGTGGACTGCCAATTGAGGGTCAACGCACCGTGTTCAAGCGGTAGCGGCGCTTGAAAAAAGTCGCCGTAAGGCAAGGATTGTGCGCCAAGCTCAAGCTGTGCTTGCCCTTGCTGGCCTTGCCCGGAGAGGGTTACACTCAGGCCTTGGAACGCAGGCAGATAGCCCCAGCGCTTGGCTGAAACCTTATCCAGGGTCGCTTGATAACGCAACGGGGCGTCAGGTGCTTTACTCAACGCCAACGAACGGATCTGGCCTGATGGCGATAAAGCAGCCGCCACACTGTGCTGTTGCGCCGATTGACTGACAAGCCCAAGCAAAGGCCGTAAAGAGGCAATATCAACATTCGCCGCATTGAGACGCCAGTTGTCGAGCGCCCCCTGCCAAGAGAGCTGTGACAGCGCTGCCTGAGTGGTCGCGCCGGTTTGTACCCATAGCCCATCCGTGTCGAGACGCCACGTCTGTTCATCGACGGCCTGCCACTGAACCTGACTGTCTTTTATCGCCCATTGCTTCGCTTGGTGCTCATCCTCTTGCCACGCTAACGCGAAATGATCAATCGACAACAGCCCATTGTCGACACGCCCCTGCTCCACCCTGACCCAGGCTTTTGCGTCTAAACGCGCGGTGTTGATCGTGGCGGATGGCGTCAGCTTTTCCGTCAGCCAAGGGGCAATATCCATCGCCTCACTGGCCAAATAAACGTCGCCCGTTAACGTACTCAAGCCGTCCGTTTCGCGGAAAGCGGCATTCACGCGCACCTTATCGAGTTGCGTGCCTTGCATGCCAAGCCTGGCTTGTACCTGGTGCTCACCTTGGTTATTGCGCCAAAACAAGTCACTGATCACCAGTGTTTGGGTTTCCAGCGAAGGGGTGACCAGGATCACCTTGGCATTGGGGATGGAAAATTGTCCCAACCGCGCCAAGAATAAGTCTTCTAGTCGCTCTCGCACACCCGCTTGGGTGTTTTTATCGGGTAGTTGACCGGTATCGAACACCAGTCCATCGAGGGTGACATGAGAAAAGACGGGCTGACGCCGAATGAGGGTGGCAGAGACATCCAATTGCAAATTAATGGCACGAGCGGTTAACAGCGGGGGGCCGTTGTCGCTGGTGGCGAGCGCGACGTTTTCAAGTTGCAATGACGGCGTTAGATTGCGCCACTGGCCGGCAATGCCTTCCACTTGCGCACTAAAGCCGGTTTGCTCAGACACCCATTGCCGCAATGGGGCTTGCAATATATCCATATTGGGCAATAGAAAGCGCAAACCGCCGATTAGCAAGGCGGTTATCACGATGACACTGATGGCGCTGACCGTTAGCCAGCGCATACCCTTTCTCATCCAGGCCATGGATTACATCATTACTACATCAAACTGTTCTTGCGTGTATAAAGGCTCGGATTTCACTTTCACTTGCTTGCCAATAAACACTTCCAACTCCGCCACAAGGTGCGAATCTTCCTCTGCCAATGCCTCAATCACCGCCGGGGCCGCGTACACCACAAACTTATCCGCTTCATAAATGCGGTTAACGCGCGTGATTTCACGTAGCACTTCGTAGCAGACGGTTTCTACCGTTTTGACCGAGCCTCGTCCGTCACAGGTTGGACAGCCACCGCACAGCACATGTTCAATACTTTCTCGCGTGCGTTTGCGTGTCATTTCCACTAGCCCTAGCTGGGTGAAGCCATTGATATTGGTTTTTACCCTGTCTTGGCTGAGCGCCTGCTCGAGTGAGTGCAACACGCGACGCCGGTGCTCATCGGTGCTCATATCGATAAAATCGATAATGATGATCCCGCCTAGGTTTCTTAGCCGCAATTGGCGAGCAATCGCACGTGTGGCCTCAATATTAGTATTAAAGATAGTCTCATCCAGGTTCCGTCGCCCGACGAACGCACCTGTATTGATATCAATGGTGGTCATCGCCTCGGTCTGATCGATAATCAAATAGCCGCCAGACTTGAGCTGGACCTTTCGCTCCAATGAGCGTTGAATTTCATTTTCGGTGTCGTACATGTCAAAAATCGGCACCTGACCGTCGTAATACACCAATTTATCGGCCAGCTCCGGCACAAACTCAGAGGTGAACTCTTGGAGTTTTTCATAGGCTTGCTTGGAATCCACCCGAATTAAATCCAGCTCGGTCCCGACAAAGTCACGCACAATGCGCTGTGCCAGTGCCAGCTCACCATACAGCATGGATTTGGCGGGATAACGCGTGCGACGCTCTAACACCTTATTCCACAGACGCTTTAAAAAAGCGGCGTCTTGCGCCATCTCATTGTCTGTTGCCCCTTCAGCGGCAGTACGGATAATAAAACCACCCAGTTCGTCACAGTAATCACTGACAATGCTTTTTAGGCGCTTACGTTCATCTTCACTTTCAATGCGTTGTGATACCCCAACATGGGCCGCACCTGGCATAAAGACCAGATAACGCGAAGGCAAGGTAATATCGGTGGTAAGACGCGCGCCCTTGGTGCCCAGCGGATCTTTGACCACTTGCACCACAATATCTTGCCCTTGGCGAACCAGTTCGGAGATATCGCGCACTTGGAATTGTTGCTTCTCATTTTCCGACACGCACTCGGTATGAGGAACAATATCTGAGGCATGTAAGAACGCCGCTTTCTCTAGGCCAATATCGACAAAGGCTGCCTGCATGCCAGGCAACACACGACTGACTTTGCCTTTGTAGATATTGCCTACAATGCCACGCTTTGCTTCACGTTCGATATGGATTTCTTGGAGGTTCCCCCCATCAATCATCGCCACCCTCGTCTCGCTAGGGGTGACGTTTATTAGCAGTTCCGCACTCATGGTTTCCCCGAATCTCTCAAAAGTGGGGCCTAGCGACAGATGTGCGCTCAGACCGAAAATTGTTTGAGCAGTTGCTCGGTTTCATACAGTGGCAAACCAACCACGGCGTGATAGCTACCATCAATACGTGTCACAAATTTACCGCCCAGCCCTTGAATCGCATAGGCGCCAGCCTTATCGACGGGCTCGCCCGATTGCCAATACGCCTCAATCTGCTCATCACTGAGCGTACAAAACCATACCTTGGTGGTCACCACAGTGGTGATCTGCTTCATGGCATTGGCGACAGTGACCGCGGTCATCACTTGGTGCTCGCGTCCTGACAGTTGCTTAAGCATTCGGACTGCCTCCGCTTTATCATCAGGCTTTTCGAGTACCTGCTCGCCATCTACCACAATAGTATCCGCACCGAGCACCGGGGTATGGCCACCGGTTTGCACCACCCCTGCTCGTGCCTTGTCTTGCGATAAGCGCGACACGTAGGCGTAAGGGGACTCACCGGCCTGTTGTTGCTCCGCTACATCGACCACCACACGGGAAAAATTCCCCCCCATTTCGGTGAGTAATTCATGACGTCGAGGCGACCCCGAGGCCAGATATAAGTCACAGCTCATGATACCTCTTTACGATTAGTGCGTTAGCGAATGGCAAAGCGACGACGTAAACGGCGCAATAACAGAAAGATCCAAGGCCAGAGTATAAAGTTAAGCACACCGGCCCAAAGCTGCTCTGGGTTAAACTGTACGTTAGACACCAAGTACTCCGCCCAGAACTCGATCAATTTTCCCGCCAAGGTCAGTAATGCCAACAAGAGTGCCTGCTGCCAATACGACATGTTGCGTAACAATTGAAAGTTCAGCGCCACGATGTAGACCAAAATCGCCATCATCAAGCCGCGCACCCCAAGGGTTGAGCCCAACATTAAATCCCATAACAGGCCGAGTACTAGCGCCGTACCAACATTCACCCGATGGGGTAATGCCAGCACCCAATAAAACGTGACGAGCAAGACCCAAGAAGGACGAAAAGGAGCCAGTTCCCCCGGCCAGGGAGCCGCTTGCAAAATCAGCGCAATGATAAAAGAGAGCCAGATGACAAACTGGCCGCGAAATGTCACATTTGCCATTACGGCGCTTCTCCCTCACCATCTGACGATGGCGCTGTATCAGGTGATGGTGCGGTGTCTGACGACGGCTGCGCGACAGGCTGATCCGGGCGCGCGTTTTCGCCCTTTTCGGGAGTTGGCCACACCAAAAGCAGATAACGCAGACGATCAAACTTCACCGCTGTGGTGGCTCGCACTTGCGCAAACGGGCGCTTGTTATCAAACGAAAACTCCGTCACCGTGCCAACCGGGTAGCCTTCAGGAAAGACACCGCCCAGTCCCGAGGTGACTAATTTGTCACCCACTTTAATGTCCGTGCTGCTAGGAATATTGTCCAACCCGACGTAGTGGGTCGACCCGCGCCCAGACGCAATCACCCGAATATCATTGCGCATGACCTGAACGGGGATCGCATGGGTGGGATCGGTCAGCAGTAGCACGCGGCTATTGTGGGCACCCACATATGCAATTTGGCCAACTACCCCGTGCTCGTTGATCACCGGTTGCCCTTCATAAACGCCATTCGTCCGCCCTTTATCTAGCATGACTTGATGTTTATAAGGGTCCGAGTCAACGGCCATGACTTCAGCCACCATTTTGCGTTCATCACGAATAAACGACGAGCCCAGCAGCTCGCGTAGACGCTGATTTTCACGCTCTGTCTGCGCTAACAGAAGCTGATCACTTTCCAGTTGTAACACCTGCTTTCGCAATGCGCGGTTCTCTGCCACCAAACGTTGGTGAGAACGAAACTGCATCACCAGTTCATCTAGCGTGTCGCGCGGGACGTTGGACGCATATTGTAGCGGCGCCACCAACGTGTTTAGGAAATAACGCACCCCAGCGAACGCATCAAGACGACTATCAGCCAGCATAAGGCTGACTGATAGTAAAAGAGCGAAAAACAGGCGCAATTGCAGAGAGGGTCCTCTGCCAAACATAGGTTTCATAATGAAAACGACCTGTTTGTAGGCGCAGTCACGTTAATCTTCGCTAAAAAGATCACCGCCGTGCATATCGATCATTTCCAGCGCTTTACCCCCGCCACGCGCGACACACGTCAGTGGATCTTCGGCAACGACCACTGGAATACCGGTTTCTTCGGTCAGCAAGCGATCAAGATCACGTAGCAGCGCACCACCGCCGGTGATCACCATGCCACGCTCAGAAATATCAGATGCTAGCTCCGGTGGGCATTGCTCGAGCGCCACCATCACCGCAGAGACAATCCCAGTTAGCGGCTCTTGCAGGGCTTCTAAGATCTCATTGGAGTTAAGCGTGAAGCTACGCGGCACCCCTTCAGCGAGGTTACGACCACGTACCTCAATTTCACGCACTTCATCGCCTGGGTAGGCGGACCCGATTTCATGCTTAATCCGCTCTGCGGTGGCTTCACCAATCAAGCTGCCATAATTTCGGCGAACATAATTGATGATAGACTCATCAAAACGATCCCCACCAATACGGACCGACGATGAATACACCACGCCATTAAGCGAAATGACCGCCACTTCTGTGGTACCGCCGCCGATATCGATCACCATCGAACCGGTTGCTTCGGACACGGGCAAGCCTGCGCCAATCGCTGCCGCCATCGGCTCATCAATTAAGTAGACTTCACGGGCACCGGCCCCTAAGGCCGACTCACGGATGGCTCGGCGTTCAACTTGGGTTGAGCCACAAGGTACCGCCACCAAGACGCGCGGGCTTGGACGCATGTAGCTGTGATCGTGTACCGATTTGATAAAGTGCTGCAGCATTTTTTCTGTGACGTAGAAATCAGCAATCACACCGTCTTTCATCGGACGAATCGCGGCAATGTTCCCCGGTGTTCGACCTAGCATCTGCTTCGCATCATGACCCACAGCAGCCACACTCTTGGGAGAGCCTGCACGGTCTTGGCGAATAGCAACAACAGACGGCTCATCCAGAACAATGCCCTGTTCTTTTACGTAAATCAGTGTATTGGCGGTTCCCAAGTCAATGGATAGATCGTTGGAAAACATCCCGCGAAGTTTCTTAAACATGATGGTCGATTAATCCTGCAAGCTATGAAATCAGACAAATTGAGCTAAATGTATCAACGCGCAAGGTAAGCGGCAAGATACGGTGCTGTAAACCTGAATGAGATCTGTGTTTTTTTTCAATGCGCTGTCATTTTGATGATTTTTCCATCAACAACGCATTATTCCTGTTGTCTTTCTCGGGTTGGTGATTGGCATGACTGATGGATCACCAACTGCGTCGATGCCTTCGTTGACGCCGTTGCCTCGTTATACGTTAAGTAACAATCCGTCGCGGGCTGCTCATGGAACAGCCAGATCAAGTCGACCCGATTCTTATCTGGATAGCGTCGTAACTGCCAACGCGTTGCATCCTTCAGCGCCGTCACTAACTCAGGCAGGGCACTGATCTCGGGGTAGCCATAAGAAACGCGAATGGACGTGCCATTGACGGTCAGTGTGTGTTCAGCCTGATCACTGACCTTTTTCTTTTCGGCCAATGCATGTGTTTGCGTCATGGCGCTTTCGATACCGCTTTTTAAGCCTTTAAGCGCTGACACATTGGCATCCGCCTCATAATCGTAGAACTTCGGGATCGCAATCACCACCAGCACCGACAAAATACTGACGACGAGTAAGGCTTCTAACCATCCGCGTCCTTGTTGATGGGAGAGCTTGATGGCTGGACTCATCGCTTCCCCCATCGGCGGCGTTTTCTCTGTGCCGGATGCGGCGACATTTCCGCCCCAAGCAGCCGCCCTTGTCCGCCCGCGACACCCAGTTCTTTCACCACAGACCATTCCTCATTGGTTTCCACGCCCACCGCCAGTACCTCGGTAGTGGTGGCCTCACAAGCACCTAACACGCTGCGTAAATACAGCTGGTTCTCTGGTCGTTGGTCAATATTGCGCACCAAACTACGGTGAAGCTTGATATAGGCTGGTTGAATATCCTTAACATAGTGAGTGCTCACTATCGTTCTACCTGCTTGGTCAACAACTAGACGGCACCCTAACGCGGCAATCATTCGTAAGCAAGGCCGCGCCGCATCAAAGTGTGAAACCAAAGCGCCTTCAGACACTTCCACCAGTAAGCGATTCAAGGTACTGCGTGGCGTTTGTAGCAAGATATCGCGCAGCCACACCACAAACTCACGTTGACAAAGTGAGTATGCACTTACATTGACGGCATAGTTATCGATATAGTCACGCGTTTTTAACCACCACAGCGCGCGACCCATGGTCGCCTTGTCAAATGCCACATCCATACCCACCCACTCGACGCCTGGCCAAAAGCGCGAAGCCTTGAGTACCTTGCCTTTTTCGTCCTTAATTCGGCCTAAAAGTTCATAATGAAGGCGGGTTTTGCCATCTCGCGCAAACACAGGTTGGCGATAAAGCATCGGTCCCTCTCCTGCCATCACCGACTCGAGCAACGTCCGCCAACGCACACTGCCCCGCTTATCCAGTTGGCTGAGTTGCTTATCGAACTGTGACCAACCATTCTGGCCGGTTAGTACCGCCGCTTTAAGGGCGCGTTCGGCTTCGTCCATTAATCGTCCACGTCGCTCACTGGCACCAAACGAGGTCATGCCAAGGTGAAACCAGTTGTCTTGATCAAGTGCCTCCGGGGGGGCAAGCTTATCTAACGCATTGGTGATTTGCGCTAAAAAGGGATGCACTTCGTCTCCAGCTTGGTTGACCAGTAAAATGGCGAAATCCGAGGCAAAATAGCGCGCCAGCACCGCATCGGGAAAGCGCTGAATCGCATTAGACAGGACATTGCCAATCGCTTGAATCAGTTGGTCGGCGGCTTCTTGCCCATGCTGCGCCACCAAATCTTCCCATTCTGCCACTCGCACCAAGATCACACTACCTTGGCTGGCATCATCACTGGCCAGGGTATGCAGGCGATTATCAAACATCACTCGATTCGCGGCGCCGGTAAGTTGGTCTAAAAAGGTGTTGGTGCGAATAAAGGTATCAAAGCGGCTTCGCTCTTGGCGGGCTTCTTTAAGCTCTTCGATCAGTTGCGTTAACGCCGCACTGGCAGGGATTGGCCACTCGCGGGGATCGCCTTGCTGCGCATCGTCGAGTCGCCCTGCTAAAATCAGTCGGCCACGCTGCTCGAGCACCTCACTGCCATACAGCTGACGCCGGAGCCAACGGATCCCCCATGTGAGCCCCAATACAATCACCAAAATCGCCGCCGATAACGAGGACAATGGACCAATCGAATAGGCAAACTCCGCATAAGGCGGTACGAAGGTCAATTTGACCGCAAAACCAGGGTTGCTCTCCAAAGGAATATCGCGCGAGATCACCTGCTGGTTAGCAACTGTCTGGTATTGAATTTGTTCGTATTGATACAGAATGCCAGCGTCCGAGTAAATCGTTAGGGACGTTACATCACTGGCTTTCAACATCTTGGGGAGCCAACGCGAAAAGTATTGATTATCGCGCTGATCGCCTGCCATCTCTTGATCGATGACCTCCACCATGCCATCGACATAATGCGAGATAAAATCAATCCCTAACTGGCGAAAACTGATCGCACCGCCAATAAACAACACAAAAATGGCGCACACCACAATAAGGGTGACAAATGCTACGAGTCGGTTGGTCAGCTTCATACCGCTGACTTTGATCGCATTGGCTGTTCTATCCATGATTCTCTGCTGACTTGGGTCGCCTTTGGGGGCTAATAGCCGCTATTATCAGGCTTGGTTATCATAATGTGAATGCCTAGACCACGAATCGGTGGCTGTCTTTTTACGCAACGAGGACTCATGGACTGGATTACCTGTACACAAAGCTTTATCTGCGTGGTGGATCATGGCTCGCTAGCCCAAGCGGCTACCAAGCTACACACCTCAAGCTCTGCCCTTTCAAAACGCTTAAGCTGGCTAGAGCGCCAATTGGGCGTGCAATTGCTCAAACGCACCACGCGCAGTCTGTCGATGACGGATGCGGGCGATCTCTTCTACCATCGCGCCAAGACGTGGGTCGACGACTGGCAACAATTAGTCAGTGAGACCACCTCCACCTTTGGTGAGGTCAGTGGTGTGTTGCGTATCGGGGCACCATTGGTGACAGGGAACCGCTTTCTGGTCAACTTTATTGCTGAGTTTCTTGAGATTTACCCGAAAATCAAAGTCGAACTCACCACCCTCACCCCTGGTCAGCTGCCGGATCTGAACCTAGACGTGGTGATCAGCCGTGAACTCGAATATTTTAACTCCGCCAGCTACATCGCCGCTAAGTTATTTGATTTTCAACCTGGCTTTTTTGCCGCCCCTGCCTATCTCGAACGCCATCCCCCTATCACCGCGCCCGAGCAATTAACCCAACACAATATTTTGCTGTACGGTAATTCACATCAGCCTCAAGAGCGGGTGTTTGAAGACGGCACCCGCTTACAATTATCCGGGAATTTTGTCTCACCTAACCCTGAAGCCTTAGTCAGTGCTGCCGTGATTGGTATGGGGATCATTTTGGGGGGCGCCGGGACGGTGCAGAAAGAAATCGACCAAGGCTTATTGGTCCCGGTGCTGCCAGCCCTTAAGCAACCACGGTTATCGGCCTACGCCTACTACCCTAAGCTGGAGTACAACCACACCAAAACCAAATTATTCATCGACTTTATTAAACAAAAAGTTAAAGGCTTGTACGTTTAGTGTGCCGTTAAAACATAGGTAATACCAAGCTTCATCAGAGCTTAGCCGATTTTGGAAAAAGTATTTTATCTTTTATCTATATATCGATAACAATCACTGCGCTAGGGTGAGCCAAGACACTCAACGCAACAAGGCACGAGATCCATGGCCTATTATAATCCTAAGTACCCTGATACTCCTTCTCTCAAACGCGCCGCAAAGCGGCGTATCCCCGCGTTCGCCTTTGATTACCTTTGTGGCGGTTGCCATGATGAGATTGGCGTGGCGCACAATGCCGGGGCGTTTGAACACGTAAAACTGCAATCTGACTTGCTTGCGCCGACCCCAGAGATCGACTTATCCGTCGAGTTATTTGGCCAACGCTATGCCGCGCCGTTTGGTGTCGCCCCTGTGGGACTTCAAGGGTTAATGTGGCCCAAGGCCCCGGAAATTCTAGCGAAAGCGGCCTATCAAGCAAAGCTTCCTTATGTACTCAGCACCGTATCCTCAGCGAGTCTTGAAACCATCGCCGAGATCTCTGAGGGAACGGCGTGGTATCAACTCTATAATCCGACGGATGCCAAGATCCGTGAGGATCTCATGGGGCGTATCAAACGCGCAGGGTATAAGGTACTGGTGGTGACCGTGGATGTGCCGACCTTCGGTTATCGTCCGCGCGATATAAAAAATGGCTTGGCGATGCCGCCGAAAATGAACCTGCGCAATATCCTGCAAATGATGAAGTGTCCGGCGTGGAGCTGGCAGACGTTACTGGCCGGCGTGCCTGAGATGCAAACCCTCAAGCCTTATATGCCAAAAAACATGCCCACCAGCGAACTGGCGAACTTTATGAACAATACGGTGATGGGCGCCGTCGACTTCGACAGCCTTAAGGTGATCCGAGATAACTGGGACGGCCCCTTGGTACTAAAAGGCTTGGTTAACCCAGACGATGTCAAACAAGCGGTTGCGCTCGGGGCCGACGCGGTGGTCTTATCCAACCATGGTGGCCGCCAGTTAGATGTTGGCGAGTCACCACTGGATACCATTCAAACCATCAAGCGCTTATATGGCGACAAGATTAAACTGCTGATGGACAGTGGCGTACAAAGCGGCGGCAATGTCGCCCAAGCGATGGCCATGGGCGCTGACTTTACCTTGCTGGGCCGCACTTTTGTCTATGCCTGTGGCGCCGTGGGTCACCACGGCGGTGAGCATGCAATAGACATGCTCACCCAACAAATGACACAAGTGATGGGACAGTTAAAGTGTCCAACGCCGACACAACTGCCACACTTCTTAAAAGCAGGGCCTGGCGTCGCCTAACTCCTTCCGTTCAGTGACCGACCATGCCAAAACGCAAAAAGCCCCAACCGGGGCTTTTTCGTTGCAACAACCTTGGCGTTGACACGCCATTTCACGCCGCGCGTTTTAGAACGGAATGTCGTCGTCAAAATCAGGCAAATCGTTATATTGCTGCTGAGGTTGCGACTGTGGCTGTGGTGCCGACTGTTGTTGCGGTGGCTGTTGGTTAAAGTTTTGCTGTGGTTGCTTAGGCTGCTGAGGCTGTCCCCACCCACCTTGCTGCTGCGGTGACTGCTGCATGGGCTGACCTTGGTTCTGACCACCACGGCCACCCAGCATTTGCATACTGCCACTAAACGGCTGTACCGCGACTTCCGTGGTGTAACGGTCTTGCCCGTTTTGGTCTTGCCACTTGCGTGTCTGCAGTTGACCTTCGATATATACCTGAGAGCCTTTGCGCAGATACTCACCCGCCACTTCGGCGGTTTTACCGAACAGCACAACACGGTGCCACTCTGTTTTCTCACGCATCTCACCGGTGTTTTTATCACGCCATGACTCTGAGGTCGCGAGGCTGAGGTTCGCCACCGCACCGCCGTTGGGGAGGTAACGGATTTCCGGATCGTTGCCCAAATTACCAATCAAGATGACTTTGTTTATGCCACGGCTGGCCATAGGTGACTCCCACTGTTCTTGGTTGCGCGCGAAACGATTTCGCAAACTGGATAAATAAGGAAGAAGTCTAGCACGAGCACCCCAGAGGTTCGAAGCTTTTCCACGCGATCTGTTTCCATATTCTGCAGTTAACGCGTCGGCACAATGGGTTATCCCTCGCAACGTATACCTTAAAGATAAAAATGGTTTAGACTGATGGAAAGCTTGCCCAGCCTTGACGTCGGTGATCACCCCACTGACGTCACGCGCGGATACGCATGTTGAGTCATCATCAGTAGGATGCTTATGAACCAGGCCGAAACCACCTCAGATAGTTACACTCTGCTTCTTATCTCTCAGCCCAGCATGTCTGTGTCTGCACTGATGACATGCTTGGAAAAAGAAATCCATAGCGAGGTTGAGCTCGTCACGCCCGATGCGATCACCGACAAGCTCACCGCCCGCCCAGGCCTGGTGCTGGTCGACTTAAACGCCTTTGATGATATGGCCACCGAGCAGCTAAAACAATCGCTGATCCCCTTTGCCGACCAACATGTCTTTGCGCTGCTCAATGCACATGATTTAAGTGCCAAAGAACTCGCCAGCTGGCCATTTATCAAAGGGGTCTTCAAAAAAGAAGATGAGATCCGGCACCTGTGTTACGGCATCGAAAAAATGTTCTCTGGCGAGTACTGGCTACCCCGTCATAAAATGGCCGCGTTAATTCACTATTATCAGCAGCACCACCAACAAGCGATCGATGAGCAGACCATTGTCCTGACCAACCGTGAACAACAAATCCTACGCCACCTAGTCACGGGCGCTTCCAACCAAGATATAGCCCGTGCATTGGACGTCAGTGAACACACCGTCAAGTCGCATCTTTATAATGTGTTCAAGAAAATCAATGTCAGAAACCGGGTGCAAGCGGTGTTTTGGGCGAAAAACAATTTATCCTTAATTGGCTCAACAGGGCTTGAGGCCTACCCTGGCGCTGACGACGATCACCGCTAGTTGGGCCAAGCTCGTCAATCAAGGTAAGATGGCGCATCACTCAATTAACAAGGAAGTCACGGTATGGGGTTTGATGTCTTTAACGGGGATGCAGATGGGCTTACCGCGCTGGTGCAATGGCGCTTAGCATACCCACAAGCCACCACGTTAGTGACTGGGGTGAAGCGCGATATTGCCCTGTTAAAACAGGTACCCACCGACACCGAACAGGTCACTGTACTCGATATTTCGATGGCGAAAAATCAAGAGCCGCTGGCCACACTGCTCGCCTCGGGCGCGCATGTTTTCTACGCCGATCACCACCAAAGTGGCCCCATCCCTGACTCGCCGTTGTTAGACGCGCATATTCATACCCGTGCCAATACCTGTACCGCGCTTATTATCGACAAGCTTCTCGGTGGCCAGTATCGAGAATGGGCGTTGGTTGGCGCGTATGGCGATAACTTGGATCGTACTGCTAATGCCCTCGCCCGACAGTCGGGTATTGACGAACATACCCGCGCACGCTTAGAGCAGCTCGGCCACTACCTCAATTACAACAGCTATGGCGCGAGCTTGGATGATCTGATTATCCCGCCCGCGGTGTTATACCGCCACCTGTGTGGCTTTTCGACCCCCGATGCTTTTATGCGTGCTTATCCGGACATGGTGATGGAATTAGCTAATGCGTATCAACACGATCGGGAGCGCGCCCAAACCCTCAGCCCCGAGCTTAGCGATGAAAACGCCCAGGTCTATCTACTCCCTGATACCGCATGGGCACGCAGAATCAGCGGCATGCTTGGTAACCAATTAGCCAACCGCCACCCTGACCGCGCCCATGCTGTGCTCACCCCTATGCCCGGAGGAGAGTGGATGGTCAGCATTCGTGCCCCGTTAAATCGCCCCACTGGGGCCGCGCAATTGGCAGAGCAGTTTGTCACGGGCGGAGGGCGGGCCGCCGCAGCGGGGATTAATGCCCTTCCCTCTGCATCCTTATCGGCCTTTACCGATGCATTTATGACACATTTTTCCGCCCATGCGGACTAAGCAACGCGGGTGTGGTCACGCTATCTGGGGGCATTGGTGCGTAGGACTTGCTTAGCCGCACTGAACCCAGCAAACTATTGACCCAGATAACATTGTTAGCAGCCGCTTGCTAGCAACCCGCTTGGTGGTGTCGACCGAATAAAGATCCGTCGCCACCCAATATAAAAGAAAGGATCTGAGATGATTAAAAAATGTCTGTTCCCAGCGGCTGGCTATGGCACCCGCTTTTTACCGGCAACCAAATCGATGCCCAAAGAGATGATGCCAGTGGTCAACAAGCCTTTGATTGAATACGGCGTGGATGAAGCCTTGGAAGCGGGTATCAACGGCATGTGTATCGTCACGGGGCGTGGTAAGCATGCCATCATGGATCACTTTGATAAGAACTATGAGCTGGAACATCAGATCAGTGGCACCAACAAAGAAGTGCTACTCGATGACATCCGCAACACCATCGAAAAAGCCTCTTTCACTTACATTCGCCAACACGAAATGCGCGGTCTGGGGCATGCGATTTTAACCGGCCGTGAACTGGTTGGCGACGAAGCCTTTGCCGTCGTACTCGCCGATGATCTTTGCATCCATCCTGATAACGGCGTCCTCAAACAAATGGTGGCCTTATATAATCAATTCCGTTGCTCGATTGTCGCGGTGGAAGAGGTGCCGGAAGATGAGACCCATAAATATGGTGTGATTGCCGGCCAAGAGATCAAAGATGACCTTTTCCGCGTAGATAATATGGTGGAAAAACCCGATCCGGGCAATGCGCCAAGCAACCTTGCCATCATTGGCCGATATATTCTGACGCCAGATATCTTTGATCTGTTAGAAACGACCCCACCGGGTAAAAACGGCGAAGTTCAGATCACCGATGCGCTGCTCAAACAGGCACAATCAGGCTGTGTACTGGCGTACAAATTTAAAGGTGAGCGCTTTGATTGTGGCAGCGTGGAAGGCTTTATTGAAGCCACTAACCACTGCTACCAACATCACTACCTTGGCGGACGCAATAAAGACGAAGCGACGGTGAAAAATCGCCGATAACGTTAATCGCGTCGGATCGCGTGTTTTCCCCTTCATGTAAAGGCTGTGTAAATATACAGCCTTTTTATTTGGTCATGGTCATGTCTATGCCATACTAGGCGACCAACCAGTGAGCTGACTGAGTAGTAGGATAATAATGGACAATATCGACGTCAGAGGCGCGCGCACGCACAACCTCAAAAACATCAACCTCACCATCCCTCGCGACAAGCTGATCGTGATCACTGGCCTGTCGGGTTCCGGCAAGTCATCATTGGCTTTCGATACCTTATACGCAGAAGGCCAGCGCCGCTACGTTGAATCCTTGTCAGCGTATGCACGCCAGTTTCTTTCCTTGATGGAAAAACCCGATGTTGACCATATTGAGGGCCTGTCGCCTGCCATCTCGATAGAGCAAAAGTCCACCTCGCACAATCCACGCTCAACGGTCGGCACCATCACTGAAGTGTATGACTACTTACGCTTACTGTACGCGCGAGTGGGCGAGCCACGCTGTCCCACTCATGATGTGACCTTGGCCGCTCAGACCATTAGTCAGATGGTCGATAAAGTGCTTGCGCTGCCAGAGGGCAGCAAGCTGATGCTGCTCGCGCCAATCATTAAAAACCGTAAAGGGGAGCATGTTAAGACCCTTGAGAACCTCGCCGCGCAGGGATTTATCCGTGCAAGGATCAATGGCGAAGTGTGCGATCTTTCGGATCCGCCGACACTCGAGCTGCAGAAAAAGCACACCATTGAGGTGGTGGTCGACCGCTTTAAAGTGCGCGATGATCAGCAACAGCGTTTGGCGGAATCTTTTGAGACTGCGCTCGAGCTAACAGGCGGCAGCGCGGTGATCAGTTGGATGGACGGTGAAGGGGAAGAGATCATCTTTTCCGCCAACTTTGCCTGCCCACACTGCGGTTACAGCATGCAAGAGCTTGAACCTCGCCTGTTCTCCTTTAATAATCCAGCCGGTGCCTGTGGTACCTGCGACGGCTTGGGGGTGCAACAGTATTTTGATCCCAAGCGGGTGATTCAAAACCCAGCGGTTAGCTTGGCGGGGGGCGCGATCCGCGGCTGGGATCGGCGTAATTTTTATTACTTCCAAATGCTACGCTCGCTGTCTGAGCATTACGGGTTTGATTTGGAAGAGCCATGGCAGGATCTCTCCGGCACCATTCAGGACATTCTCTTGTATGGGTCAGGGCCGAAAGAGATCGAGTTCAAATACGTCAACGATCGGGGCGATATTCGTGTACGCAAACATCCGTTTGAGGGGATCCTCAACAATATGGAGCGTCGCTACCGTGACACCGAATCGAATGCCGTGCGCGATGAACTGGCCAAATATATCGCTACTAAACCCTGTGCCAGCTGCGGTGGCTCACGCTTACGCCAAGAAGCCCGTCATGTGTTTATCGACGGCCACAACCTACCCGAGATTTGTGAGCTGAGCATTCAACAGGCGCTGGACTTCTTTGAACAACTGACCTTGACCGGGCAACGCGCCAAGATTGCCGAAAAGGTGATGAAAGAGATCCATGACCGGCTACGGTTTTTGGTCAATGTGGGGCTTAACTACCTGAATTTATCGCGCAGTGCCGATACCCTCTCTGGCGGTGAAGCACAGCGTATTCGACTGGCCAGCCAAATTGGCGCGGGCTTGGTGGGCGTCATGTATGTTCTGGATGAGCCCTCTATCGGCCTGCACCAGCGTGACAATGCCCGCTTGCTTGACACCTTGGAGCACCTGCGCGATCTGGGGAACACCGTGATGGTGGTCGAGCATGACGAAGATGCCATACGTGCAGCCGATTACATCATTGATATTGGCCCGGGGGCCGGGGCACATGGGGGCCACATTGTTGCCGAAGGCAGTTTAGAGGACATACTCGCCAGTGAGTCGTCACTAACAGGCCAGTATCTAAGTGGCAAGCAAGCCATCGAGGTGCCCGCAAAGCGTATTGAGCGCGACCCGAACAAAATGTTGACCCTGAAAGGGGCAACGGGCAACAACCTGAAAAACGTTGATCTCCACCTACCTGTCGGACTCCTTACCTGTGTGACGGGTGTGTCAGGCTCAGGCAAGTCAACGCTTATCAATGACACCTTCTTTAAAGTCGCCCACCAGCAATTAAACGGCGCGACCACCGCTGATCCCGCGCCTTATCAATCGATTGATGGCTTGGGGCACTTTGATAAGGTGATCGATATTGACCAAAGTCCTATTGGCCGTACCCCACGCTCAAACCCAGCCACTTATACGGGGATCTTTACCCCGATCCGTGAGCTGTTTGCCGGCACGCAAGAAGCGCGTGCGCGCGGCTATAAAGTGGGTCGCTTCAGCTTTAACGTGCGCGGCGGTCGCTGTGAAGCCTGCCAAGGGGATGGCGTAATCAAAGTGGAAATGCATTTCTTACCCGATGTGTATGTGCCTTGTGATGTGTGTAAAGGCAAGCGTTATAACCGGGAAACATTGGAAGTACGCTATAAAGGCAAGACCATCGATGAAGTCCTTGAGATGACTGTCGAGGACGCGCGTGAGTTTTTCGACGCCGTGCCCGCGATCAAGCGCAAGCTACAGACGTTGATGGATGTGGGCCTGAGCTATATTCGTCTAGGCCAAGCCGCCACCACCTTATCGGGCGGTGAAGCACAGCGGGTCAAGTTAGCCCGAGAGTTGTCTAAACGGGATACGGGTAAAACGCTCTACATCCTCGATGAGCCGACCACAGGGCTTCATTTCCATGATATTCAACAACTGCTTAATGTCTTGCATCGCTTGCGTGAACAGGGCAACACTATCGTGGTGATTGAGCATAATCTGGATGTGATAAAAACCGCGGACTGGATCATCGACTTAGGACCTGAGGGCGGTAACGGCGGCGGTGAAATCATCGCGCAAGGTACGCCAGAAGACATCGTCGATGTTTTGGGTAGCCACACCGCTCACTTCCTCAAACCTATGTTGGAGCGATAATGACCTCAGCGCTGCCGCCGAGTCGCGTAATAAGAAAGCCGCTAACAGCCCCATTTCTGCTTGCGTTAGCGGCCTTGTGGTTAATCTGTTTGCCCCTCTATTCGGTGTCTCTCCCGTTAGTGGGCATTCGCCATCCTGCGGCAGCGTTATCACTACTGACCTTGGCGTTTACATTAGGGTTTGCCTGTTTGGAAGTCGTGCGTCAACATACCTGGCGGGCAAGCCGACTGACCTGGATGCTTGGTTTGGCAACGGGCCTGGCGATTATTCCTTATTACTATCCGCACGCAGAGGCACTCAATAGCGGTTATGCTATGGCCGCCTTGATACTGAGCCTCGGTTTCTTCTCCAGCCTTCAGCAGTTTGTTTTTAACCATTCGCAGCGGCAAAAGCTACTCGGGGTATTTTTGCTCGCCTCTTGGCTCGCGGTGCTGTCGGTGTTGGGCAATCAATCACCTCCGGGCATGGCACCTTTTATGTTTAACAACTGGGTGCCTCACTTGCCCCCAGCGGTCACGCATACCCTGCTGCTCACGGGGCTGACGTTAGCCGCATACATTCTCGCCAGAGAGCCGAGTGGCCGCTATCGCCACCCTATCAGCCAAAGCTTATTGGCCGTCACCCCCTTCATTTTTATTCCCGTATTAGCGATGCAAGGCCAGCCCCTGCTGCTGCTCTTTGCCTTGTGTGCCGTCGTGTTACAGCAAGCCTATTTGGCTCGCTTTGCCTCCAGGCGCCAGCACAAAGCCTGGCTTGTGGCGGTCTGTCTCGGCGCTATCCTGGCGGTATTTTTCCTCAGTGGTCAAGATAATTGGCAATGGCTGAGCGCCAGCGAGCAACGTGCGTTGTTGTTAGCGTGGCAACAATGGCAGACAACGCCGTTTTTTGGGGTAGGCATGGGGAATGGCAAGCAGGCCTTGCTATTGCTTTCTGCTTCACAACCCGGCCATCTGGGTCCAGTGAACCTGCCCAGTGCACTGCTATTTTGGCTGTTGGAAGGAGGCTTATTGATTGGATTGGGCTATGTGTTGGTGATCATGGCTATCGGCGTCAGGATCTTTCGTGCGCCCTCAGGAACACGGCGGATCTTGATTGCTTTAGTGCTTCCTCCGCTCACAGGACTGATGATCTATCCGGTGAGCGGCACCCAGTGGTTTAATGGGATATTGTTACTCCTTTGGCTATACTGGCTTGATAACCTCACCAGCAAATATCGCCGCTACCCGGTACTCACTCATGGTTACAGCCAACGTGTGGCCAGTCGCACCGTGATCACTGCCCTCGTCATCACGACACTCGTGTGCCTGTCATCCGTATATTTGGCCAATCGTTATTTGCGCGACTCTTTACTCAGCTCGCAACGTTTTGCCTTATACCAGCAACATCCATGGTGGCAGCAAAAGCTCGCCCACGCACAACAAAGCCGTCACTTTCAGGCTAATTTAGCAACTCTGTCTGACACTGAGCGCCAGCAACATCTTAACCAATTATTGCGCCAAGTCGCACAACGACCACGCTTTGCTGGCTATCAGCATGCCTATCAAGTGGCCCTACAAATCGGTGACCGTCAGCGGGCTCGCGATATCCAGCAAGAAGCACGTTACTTGTATCCAAACGCGGCGAAGGTATGGACAATCCGCCATACCCTACCGGATCATTCGACGCCCTAGCGCAATGCCTCTTCAAGGGCTTTAAGGCACAGGGCAATGTTCTCATCCCTTGCGCCGTAGCCCATTAAGCCGATTCGCCAGGCTTTACCCGCCAAATCACCGAGGCCAGCGCCAATTTCCAAGTTATAGGTGTGAAGTAAATGCTGGCGCACGGCGGCATCATCCACGCCCTCAGGAATATAAACGGCGTTAAGCTGGGGCAAACGATAAGGTTCATCGACCACAAAGCCAATCCCTAAATTGTCCAATCCCGCTTTCAAACGCTGATGCATGGTATCGTGGCGTTGCCACGCGTTCTCAATCCCTTCGTGATACAGTTTGAGCAGGGCTTCATGTAGGGCATATAAACTATTCACGGGTGCCGTATGGTGGTAGCTACGTTTGCCGTCGCCGCTCCAATACCCCAGCACCAAACTTTGATCGAGAAACCAGCTTTGCACCTTGTGAGTCCGCGCCTGCATTTTTTCTACTGCACGGGGCGAGAATGTCACTGGCGACAAGCCCGGTACACACGACAAACATTTTTGACTGCCTGAATAGACTGCATCTAATTGCCACTCGTCCACCTTCAACGGCACGCCACCGAGTGAGGTCACCGCATCGACAATGGTGAGGCAGCCGTGTTCACGTGCCAAGGTGGCAAGGGCCTGTGCATCAGAGCAAGCGCCTGTGGACGTCTCCGCGTGGACAAATGCGACTATGCTAGCCTCCGGGTGCGCCTTCAAGGCCGCTTCAATCTTTTCAGGATTAACCGGAGCGCCCCAGGCATCATCAACCATGACCGCATGTGCACCACAACGCTCCACGTTTTCTCGCATCCGGTCGCCAAACACGCCATTGCGACAGACGATCACTGTGTCGCCAGGCTCCACCAAATTGACAAAACAGGCTTCCATCCCCGCACTTCCAGGTGCAGAGACCGCAATGGTAAACGGATTGTCGGTTTGAAAAGCGTACTGCAGTAGCTGCTTGACCTCATCCATCATGGCAATGAATAAGGGGTCAAGATGCCCCAATGTCGGCTTGCTCAATGATTGCAGCACCGACGGGTAAATGTCAGAGGGCCCTGGCCCCATCAATGTGCGAGCGACGGGTTGAAAAGACTGAATATCGGAAATTGCACGAGCCATCACGAATCCTTGTTGTTGGTACCGAGGCTCACCGTTATAGCATATTTTTTCGCCATTCCCCTAGCCTCTGGCACATGAACTGTGTGATCGCTAGCGGCGATTCGCTTTTCTTGTCAGTGTCGATAGGGCGTGATGGCCTCCTCTTGCCTAGGTGAGATGCTGGTGCTGGGCAGTGCTCCCATCGGGCGTAAAAACACGGTTGACACCCTGCGATCACACCCGTAATGTTAAAACTGTTCATGCGGTTACCAACCCATGACTGAACATGCAGAAGAGGTGCATTTCTCAGGCAGTTATCAAGCGGAGCCCCACTCCTAAGCATGATAACCAGGGGAGACAATGCCGAGGTGGCGTACGATCGGGGTCGATACGCTGCCGGCCTTGAAGGCTGAATCCTTCAGGCTGTCACTTGTCATCC
Source organism: Salinivibrio sp. HTSP (assembly GCF_003390965.1). Lineage (NCBI taxonomy): Bacteria > Pseudomonadati > Pseudomonadota > Gammaproteobacteria > Vibrionales > Vibrionaceae > Salinivibrio > Salinivibrio sp. HTSP. Next base: position 8,153 of record NZ_PXUD01000038.1, on the reverse strand, counting down.
ATATGGAAAGACAGGTGGAGCGCTTCTGGCAGACTACACCTGCCGTTTGCTCTTCCTATCCTTGTCGCGGTATTTATCGCGGTCACGATGTGACTTCTGATGTTCCCCATCATTTTTAATTTATTGACTCTGCTAGCCAGAGAGGGGAAAGGACGTGAGGCCATTACCATCAATTTCAGTCGCTAAATTTGGCGGCACCAGTGTCGGAACGCTAGAGGCGATGCAGCAAAGCGCCACTGTTATCGAGCAAAACCCGCAAACCCGTTTAATCGTGATCAGTGCGTGCGCCGGTGTGACCAACCACTTGGTCGCGCTGGCAAAAGGGATCAGCGACCCTGACGTGCGCCAAGCCAAGTTGGACGCCATTCATGCCATTCACCAAGCCATATTGCAGCAACTTCCTGATTGCCAAAACACGCAAGCAGCAGTCGAACACTGGCATCTCGCCATTGCCGAGTATGCCGAAAAAGCGGCCATCACCCCTGACACAGCGTTAACGGATGCGTTGGTGGCCTGCGGCGAGCTGATCTCGACCCATATTTTCACTCATTTACTCAATAGCCGAGGAATGGCAACAATACGGGCCGATGCGCGTGAATTGCTGCGCACCGACAGCCAGTTTGGCTGTGCCCAGCCTGACCCACAGCAGACGCGAACACAGTGCCACGACCAATTGCTTCCGCATTTAGCCACACACCGAGTGGTCACCCAAGGGTTTATCGGCGCGGATGCCCACGGACAAACCACCACCTTAGGCCGTGGTGGTAGCGACTACAGTGCCGCACTGTTCGCCGAAGCCGTGGACGCAGAGAGTTTGGCCATTTGGACTGATGTACCGGGGATTTATACCACCGACCCGCGGATTGCCGACCAAGCGCGCCCAATCAGTGAAATTAGTTTTAGCGAAGCCTCAGAAATGGCCACGTTTGGTGCCAAAATCCTGCACCCATCCACCTTAGTGCCTGCAGTGCGCCAACATATTCCTGTGTTTGTCGGGGCTGCGAGCGCGCCTGAGCAAGGCGGCACCTGGATCCGCGAACAAGCGCACTCGGCACCGCTGTTTCGTGCCGTCGCCTTACGACGAAACCAAACCATGGTGACACTGACCAGCTTAAACATGTTCCATGCATATGGCTTTTTGGCCAAAGTATTTGAGGTTTTGGCACGATTTGAAATCTCGGTGGACTTGATCACCACCTCGGAGGTCAGTGTCGCTTTAACCCTTGATCAAACCAACACTCAGGGCGACGCACCGCAGCTGCCAGAAGCGGCTATCGCCGAGCTGACCCAGTTATGTCATGTCGAGATCTGCGAGAACCTGGCGGTGGTGGCGCTGATTGGCAATGATATGAATCATACTGCTGGCGCGACAGCGCCGGTGTTCAGTGCCTTAGCACAACACAAACTACGCATGATTTGCTACGGTGCCAGCAACCACAATGTCTGTGTTGTGGTTGAAGATGACGATGCCACCCAGGTGGTGCAGCGGTTACACGCGGACTTATTTGAATAATAAAGAAGCCAGCACAGCCAATGTGCTGGCTTCTTTCGTTAGCCGTTTAAGTTCGGCCCGAGCCATTTTTCCGCTTCTTCGCTGCTCCACCCTTTGCGTGCTGCATAGCTGTCTCGCTGATCGTTTTGGATCTTCGCCACCGCAAAGTAACGTGACTCAGGATGGGAAAAATACCAACCTGAGACTGACGCCCCCGGCCACATCGCGTAGCTTTCAGTGAGTGTCATCCCCGTATGCGCTTCTACCGATAGCAATTGCCAAATTTTGCCTTTCTCACTGTGTTCAGGACAGGCGGCATAACCCGGCGCTGGCCGGATCCCTTGGTATTGCTCGCGGATCAGCGCGTCGTTATCGAGCGTCTCATCGGGCGCATAGCCCCACAAGGTGATCCGAATTTGCTGATGGAGGTACTCTGCAAAGGCTTCTGCGAGTCTATCGGCGACCGCCTGGATCATGATCGCGTTATAATCATCCCCTTTCGCTTTGTATTCTTCCGCCAAGGCATATTCGCCAATACCACCTGTGACCGCAAATGCGCCAATCCAATCCGGCTGGCCACTGCTTGTTGGCGCAATAAAGTCCGACAAGCAATAGTTGGCACCACGTGGCTTTTTCGTTTGCTGCCGCAAGTGGTTCAGTACGGTGAGCGTCGCTTGGCGAGACCCATCCTCATAGACCTCAATATCATCATCAATGCTATTGGCAGGAAAAAGGCCACACACCCCTTTTGCCGCCACTAATCCTTCCGCTTCGAAACGATCGAGCCAAGCATTGGCGTCTTGATACAAACGACGGGCTTCTTCCCCCACCAGTTCGTGATCCAAAATCGCAGGGAATTTGCCACTGAGTGACCACGTCATAAAGAAGGGTGTCCAGTCGATATACTGACGTAAGGTTGCTATCGAGACATCATCGTAAACGTGCACGCCCGGCTTCGCCGGTTGCGGAGGCACATAGTTTGTCCAATCCGTTTGCCACTTGTTATCGCGTGCCTGCTCAAGGGTTACCGGTGCCGTGCGCGGGGTTTTACGCTGGTGCTGCTCACGTACAGCGGCATAGTCTTTAGCTAAACGGGCCACAAAATCCGGTCGCTGCGTATCGGATAATAACGAGGCGCATACCCCAACCGCACGCGACGCGTTGGGCACATAGACCACGGGCGCATGGTAATGCTGCTCAATTTTCACCGCGGTATGGGCTTTGGACGTGGTCGCGCCGCCAATCAGCAGAGGAATATCAAATCCTTGGCGCTCCATCTCTTTCGCCACGTTCACCATCTCATCTAACGATGGGGTAATCAGGCCTGATAAACCAATAATATCGACGTTTTCTTCTCGGGCCGCCGACAGGATTTTATCGGTCGGCACCATCACGCCGAGATCAATAATCTCGAAGTTATTACATTGCAGCACCACACCAACAATGTTTTTGCCAATGTCATGCACATCCCCTTTGACCGTGGCGAGCAAGATCTTGCCATTGGTCTGTCCTTGCTGCTTTTCAGCATTGATGTAGGGCTCAAGGTAGGCCACTGCCTGCTTCATCACCCGTGCCGACTTCACCACTTGTGGCAGGAACATCTTGCCTTCACCAAATAAGTCCCCGACCACGTTCATGCCTGCCATCAACGGGCCTTCAATCACTTCTAGAGGTTTACTTGCCGCGGCGCGAGCCAGCTCGGTATCTTCAACAATAAACTCGGTAATGCCTTTGACCAGTGCATGTTCCAACCGCTTTTCCACTGGCCAACTACGCCACTCTGCAGTTTCTGCGACCTCGCTCTCCCCGCTATCGCGATAGCTGTCGGCGATGTCCAGCAAACGCTCTGTCGCCCCATCGTCTTTGTTGAGCACCACATCTTCCACTGCTAGGCGCAAAGACTCGGATAAATCATCATAAATCGCCAATTGACCGGCATTGACGATCCCCATGTCCATGCCATTTTTGATGCAGTGATACAAAAACACCGCATGAATAGCCTCACGGACGGGATTGTTGCCTCGAAACGAAAACGACACATTGGAGACGCCGCCCGAGATCATGGCATGCGGCAGAGTTTGTTTAATGTCGGCCACCGCGTTGATGAAATCAACCGCGTAGTTATTGTGCTCGTCAATGCCGGTGGCAACCGCAAAAATATTAGGATCGAAAATAATGTCTTCCGGTGGAAAGCCGACTTGCTCGACCAGAAGGTGATAGGCCCGCGTACAGATTTCCACTTTCCGCGCCTGGGTATCAGCCTGTCCTTGCTCATCAAACGCCATCACGATCACTGCCGCGCCATAGCGACGGACTAAACGTGCTTGGTGTAGAAAGGCTTCTTCTCCTTCTTTGAGCGAAATAGAGTTGACGATGCCTTTACCTTGAATGCACTTGAGGCCAGCTTCAATTACCTCCCATTTGGAGGAATCAATCATCACAGGCACACGGGCAATATCCGGCTCCCCCGCGCAAAGGTTGAGAAATCGCACCATGGCCTGTTCGGCATCCAACATGCCCTCATCCATATTGATATCGATGATTTGGGCGCCGTTCTCCACTTGCTGCAATGCCACTTCAAGCGCTTCGTCATATTGCTCCTCAACGATTAAGCGTTTAAAGCGTGCTGAGCCGGTGACATTGGTGCGCTCCCCCACGTTGACGAACAAGCTATCAGCATTAATGGTCAGGGGCTCGAGCCCAGACAAACGGCATGCCACAGGATGATCAGGAAGCGCGCGTGGCGCATGTTGCTTCACCGCGTCGCTAATCGCTTGAATATGTTCGGGCGTAGTGCCACAGCACCCCCCGACCAAGTTGATAAAGCCAGACGCCGCCCACTCATCAATGTGTGTCGCCATCTCTTCGGGAGAAAGATCATACTCGCCAAAGGCGTTGGGCAACCCCGCATTGGGGTGGACGGAGACAAAGCCCTCACAAATGTCGCTCAGCTCTTTGACATACTGGCGCAATTCAGCTGGCCCAAGTGCGCAGTTTAAGCCAAACGACAGTGGCTCGACATGACGCAACGAGTGATAAAAAGCGGCGGTAGTTTGTCCGGATAAGGTGCGTCCAGACGCATCAGTGATGGTGCCGGAGATCATAATGGGTAGCCGAAAACCCCGGGCATCAAAGACCTTCTCAACCGCAAACGCGCATGCTTTGGCATTCAAGGTATCAAAAATGGTCTCCCACATGATGATATCAACACCGCCGTCAATGAGCGCTTCGGTGGACTCGGCATACACGTCGACTAACTGATCAAAGCTGACATTGCGAAAGCCCGGGTCATTCACGTCTGGAGAGATTGAACACGTTCGGTTCGTCGGCCCTAACACGCCCGCGACAAAACGGGGTTTATCCGGCGTTTTCGCCGTCCACGAATCAGCAACCTCACGCGCAAGCCGAGCTGCCGCGCCGTTGATTTCCGCACTCAGCGCCTGCATGTCGTAATCAGCCATCGCGATTTGGGTGGCGTTAAAGGTGTTGGTTTCAATAATGTCCGCGCCCGCCGCCAGATAATCACTGTGTAGCGAAGCGATCTTATCAGGCTGCGTCAGCACCAAGAGATCATTATTACCTTTCACATCACAGTGCCAATCTTTAAAACGTTGGCCACGATAATCGGCTTCGCTCAGTGCCAAACCTTGGATCATGGTGCCCATGCCACCATCGATCACTAGAATACGGTCGCGCAGTTGCTGTGTTAGTCGGTTCATACTATTACGCTTATCATCTTCCTCGTTGCAGTCATTTCATCCTACCACAGCGAAAATGGAAATCTAGACGTCTATAAATAACAATTTATTTTGATCTATTTCAATTCAGCTGTTCGTTTTGAAAGCGATTTCTATTAATATTTCGACACACTTTTTCATTCCCTCGTTGCACTAGGAAGCGGCATGTCAACCTACGCAATCCTCAGCTTTATGGCTGCTGCAGCCATCTTAATCGCTTTTATTAATAGTAAAATCAGCCGAGTACAAACCACGATCGCCATCACCGCTAGCTCGCTCCTACTGTCTTTGCTGATAGTGATCGCCGGTCAATACCAAGCCATTCCACTAAAAGCCATGGCCGAGCAGATACTGACAGATATCCACTTTGATACGTTTTTGCTCAAAGGCGTCCTCGGCTTTTTGCTCTTCGCAGGGGGGATTGGCGTCAAGCTTCCCTCTTTCTCCGACCAAAAGTGGGAGATCACAACCCTGGTGATCGGCGGGCTATTGGTCTCTGTGTTGTTAATCGGCTCCGGTATCTGGGGCGTGTTTCAACTGATTGGCATCCCCTTTGATTTCCTCTACTGCCTGTTATTTGGCGCGCTGATATCGCCCACCGACCCAATCGCTGTGCTTGCTATCGTCAAAAAGCTGCAAGCACCGACGCGGATCACCACACAAATTGAGGGAGAGTCATTATTCAATGATGGTGTGGGTATCGTGATCTTTGTGACCCTTTTTACCCTAGCCTTTGGCGACAACAACCCGACGGTGGGCGGTACCATTGCCTTGTTTTTACAAGAAGCCGTTGGCGGGGTTTTATATGGCCTAGTGCTGGGCTATCTTTTCCATCGCTTGATTTGTGCCACTAACGATCACTCGATGGAATTGTTATTAACGCTGGCTATCCCCAGCGCTGGCTATGTCTTGGCCGATATGCTGCATGTCTCTGGCCCGCTGGCAATGGTGGTATCGGGGATCATGATCGGTAACTGGACCCGCTTTATTGGCTTTTCCAAAGAAAGTGAAGATCACCTCGACCACTTCTGGGAATTAGTCGATGAATTTCTTAACAGCCTACTCTTTCTCCTCATCGGGGTTAGCTTGCTGCAAATCAGTTTCCATAAAGAAGACTGGATCATTATGGCGGCGGTGGTGCCTATTGTGCTTCTCGCCCGTTTTATTAGCGTGAAAATGTGCTATCTCGGTTTCAACCGCTTTCGTTCTTATAACCCTTGGGCGGTGCGTATATTAAGCTGGGGTGGGTTACGTGGCGGTCTCGCACTGGCGATGGCGATGGCCGTGCCCGCTGGCATCATGGTGGTGCCGGAAAAAAATATCGATGTCCGCGAGCTGATCCTCATCATGACCTACGCGGTGGTGGTGTTTTCCATTTTGGTGCAAGGCTCAACCATGACAGGCATGGTTGATAAAGCAAACGCAGCACAAGACGAAATGGATACACATCAAACCTAAATCCACACAGCTCCCTCAGCAAAAGGCGTCCGCGGGCGCCTTTTTTATTCATCCAGGGTAAAGTTAGACGCAGAGAAGGTATCCAAGTCGAAGGGCGTTTGCTGGTAAACACAATAGTTCAGCCAGTTGGCAAACAGTAAATGGCCATGGCTGCGCCAACTCACATACGGTGGCTGCGAGGGGTCATCATCCGGGTAATAGTTAAGGGGAACCGCTGGCTCCATCCCTTCTTCTAAATCCCGATGATATTCATGATGCAAGCTATGAGAATCATACTCAGGGTGACCGGTGACAAACACATTGCGCTTATCTTTCGTCGCCGCCAGATAGGTACCCGCTTCATTAGAGGTTGCTAAGATGTCGAGATCCGTATGCTCTGCAAGATAGTTAGGCGAAAAATCCGCATAGCGCGAGTGGGGCGCTAAGAAACTATCATCAAAGCCGCGTAATAGCGGATGTTTGCATAAGTCAGCATTAATGTCGTGCTGATAGACACCCGATAACTTCTCCTTACGAGTTTTCTTAGGCAAGTCGTAAAGTAGCTTTAAGCCTGCTTGCGCGGCCCAACAGATATAGAGGGTTGAAGTAACGTGTTGGTGCGCCCAATTCATCACATCCTGTAAATGCTCCCAGTAAATCACATCCTCGAACTGTACCAACCCGAGTGGCGCGCCTGTCACGATAAGACCATCGAAATTACGTCCGCGAACGGCCTCAAACTGACGGTAGAAGGTATCGAGATGCTCGGTTGGCGTATTTTTGCTTGGCCGGTTATCTATCCGTAAAAGCTCAACATCCACTTGCAAAGGACTGTTAGAGAGTAGACGCATAAATTGCGTTTCCGTCTCGATTTTCTTTGGCATCAGGTTGAGCAGCAGCACCTTCAACGGGCGGATGTTTTGACTCACCGCGCGCGTCTCGGTCATTACGAATATGTTTTCACGCCTTAGGATATTAGTCGCGGGGAGCTGATCCGGGATTTTAATCGGCATCACTGCCTCCTAGAGATGTTTAGACGTCCAGATATCTAATAACATAACCTAGTCACTGATTAAGCTCAAGCAGTGATCACCCTTAGACCAACATTGTTTTAAGCATAGGAGAAGACAGTATTGATAAGAAAGATAGAAACGAAAAAAGCCCCCCGCGAATGCGGAGGGCTTCGAAAAAACTCTTGGCAGTGACCTACTCTCACATGGGGAGACCCCACACTACCATCGGCGCAGCAACGTTTCACTTCTGAGTTCGGCATGGGTTCAGGTGGTGCCGTTACGCTATGGCCGCCAAGAAAATTCTGGTGCTGATAGGCAGATTTGAACTGCCGACCTCACCCTTACCAAGGGTGCGCTCTACCAACTGAGCTATATCAGCGAAAACGCGTCATCAAAGTCTTACGTCAACCTGCTTTGATACTTTAATCCGTTTTTGCCTTCAGATTTTTCCAAAAATCTGAAAACAAGAAAGCA
>NZ_PXUD01000037.1:0-57218 GCF_003390965.1 Salinivibrio sp. HTSP | reverse complement strand
GATAAATATATCGAATTAAATTTAAAAATGGTGCAGTTTTTATACAAAAACGCACAAGCAACGAGGCTTGTGCGTGAGTCGTGTCGCCATGGGGCGCTAGCTATCCGGGTGAGAGAAGCGGTCTCTTACGTGGCGCGCGAAGCCGCTGCCCGCCTCTTGGTAGATATTAAAGGCTTCATCCACGCCAAGTGCTTTAAGTTGATCAAGCTCGTCTTGGTACTTAGCAATGGCGGCAACCTTGCCATTAAATCCCGTTTGCCGAATTTGCTCGAGCGCCAGTGTATTGGCATGGCTATGAGGCATGGCGAGCAGAATGAGCGAGATATTGCCATCAGACACCGCCCGCGACCAAAAGTCGGGGTCGGTTGCATCGCCTAAAATGACACGTCGTCCTTCTTGCTGATGACGCGTCACCGAGTCTTCTCGTGTGTCAATCCCTACAATCGGTTGGTGGTGTGTGGTGGCAAGTTCGTCGTAGGCACCTGAGCCAATGCGTCCCATCCCGAGTACCAATATATTGGCATCACCGAGATTGATTTGTTGATCACTGGGGTGAAGCTTGTCGGGGGCACGTTCAGGCAGCCAACGTGACGCCCACCCATACAGCTGGTTACTAAAGGTATTGAGGGGAGCGGAAAAGGCAAAACTGAGTGATACCGCAATGGCGATGGAAACCAGGATCGGGCCGGGCATCAGTCCTGTTTTATACGCCAAGCCACCCACTATAAGTCCAAACTCGCTGAAGTTGAATAAGGTGAGCGTGGTGAATAAGGCCGTACGAACGCGATATCGAAAGCCGCTGACGATCCAGTAGTAGAGTACGCCCTTGATGGGCAGTAATAACATCAAGATCAGTGCAAAACTAAAGCTCTGCCAGGTAGGCTGCTCGGATAAGCCAATGTTGAGGAAAAAGCAAACCAGAAACAGCTCTTTCATATTAAACAGTGATTTGGCCATTTCGGATGCACGTGGGTGACTGGCAAGCAGCATACCGAGAATAAGCGCGCCCAAGTCGGGCTTTATGCCGACGGCCTCAAACAGCCCCGCACCAGCTACAAGGGCCAGGAACACGGCATAAAGAACCAAGATTTCACCGTGACCTGCCTTGTCCAAAAGCTTACCCAATAGCGGTTTTAGCAGAGGTAAACCAAAGAGGAGGAGGGCGGACAGTTCGGGGGTTTTGCCCGATGTAGTGGTGAGGAAAATCACGGCAAAGATATCTTGCATGATCAGCATACCGATGGCCAAGGTGCCATAGGTGGCATTCAGCTCCCCTTTTTCTTGCAGCGCTTTGATGGCAAAGACGGTGCTAGAAAATGAAAGCGCGAAGCCAAGCAGCAGCATCTCAGATAGACTCATGCCTGACAGCATAGGAATGCTCAGTGCTTTAAGGCCCATTAGCGCGAGGGTAAAAAAGGCGGTTGTCAGGACATTATGGGCCGTGGCCCCAAACCAGATTTCTTTGGCAAGCAAGGTTTTGACATCAAGCTTTAAGCCGATAGTAAACAGCAGCAAGGTGACACCCAGATCGGCCAACTGCGTGATCACCGGTGTCGACTGGTAGCCCATGGCATGCAGGACAAAGCCCGCGATAAGAAAGCCAACCAATGGCGGGAGATGACAGCGCATTAATGCATAGCCACTGATAAATGCGGCGGAAATAAAAACCAGTTCCATATCTTGTACTTATTCTAAAGTTGAGTGAGACAAGGCGTTGTCGCTAACGTGGCTATAATGTACACGTTTTGTGGTCAGTATGTGAATGTAAAATCAGGAAGCGTGAGAACCGACAGCATAGTGACAGTGGCGGTGAAGCGCCGATCGACGAAAGCTTCCAGCCTTTTGCTGCATGGGTGACATAAACAGATTGACTTAAAAAAGGTGACTCAAGACAGGGTGCTGACTGAGTGATTAGAGGCGTGATGCAATAGGCGGGATGGAAAAAGAGGGGAGTGCTCGACTCCCAGTGAGTATGCCGGTGTATCAGCGAGGCTTTATGCGTACGCTCATCGCAGGTAGATAAAGCCTGACTGGTGTCAGCCAGGCAATTTCGGCTTTCTGACTAACGCCTTACTCTTCTAGCAACTCTTGTAGGAGCTCACCGTTAAGCATTGCGCGTTTAACCAAGGAAAACGCGGCCATTGTCGGCTGAGCCTCTAGGTCGGCGCTAACAATCGCCAGCTTTTCGTGGAAACTTGGCAATGATTGATTCTCGACACAGCGCTCAATGGCAGGGAAGACCACACTTTTTGCTGCAGTAATCTTGCCCGCAATGACCACCAGCTGTGGGTTAAATAGATTGACGGTCATCGCGATCGCTTTACCCAGATGATTACCGACTTTCACCAATACTTGGCGCGCCAACTCATCACCTTGTTCTGCGGCTTGGCAAATCGCTTCGATAGTCAGACTTTGATCATAACTGAGGCTACTGGGATGCCCTTGTGCAAGCAGCTGTTGCGCGTGTTCAATGATCGCTTCGTTCGACGCCACGGTTTCTAAGCAGCCAAAGTTGCCACACTGACACTTTTTACCCAGTGGATCGATCTGTACATGACCAAGTTCACCCACATTCCGGTTCTGGCCAAGAAAAATTTGCCCATTGACGATGATCCCCGCGCCAGTACCATGATGCACACTGACTAGCATAGAGTCGTAATAGTCTTGGCTCGCCCCAAAGTAGTGCTCCGCTAATGCTTGTCCGCGGATATCGTTGCCAACGAAAGCCTGCACACCAAATTCTTCGCGCAAGGTATCAGCAAGCGCAAGTTGTTTAATATTGATGTTGGGCATGTATTCGACCACCCCTGAATCAGGGTCAACCAGGCCAGGCATCACTACGGATATCGCAATCAGTTCTCGGAGTGCGTGTTGGTGCGTTTCCAAAAACTGACTAACGATATGAATCAAGCCTTGAACAAGCTCGTCTTGATCATGGTACTGGAAGGTTTCGCCGTGTTCAGCCAACGAGGCACCACTTAAGTCATACAAAGACAACTCAATAAAGTGACGACCCAGTCGTACCGCAAGGGTATGAAAGGGCGCACACTCGGTGGTGAGAGAAATGGCACGACGTCCGCCTGTCGACGCTTGTTGTGCCACTTCTTTAATCAGACCTCTTTCTAACAGTTGGCGGGTAATTTTGGTCACACTTGCCGGCGCCAATCGGCTTACATCGGCAATTTGTATGCGTGAAATAGGCCCTTGTTGATCAATTAATCGATAAACGGCAGCTCCGTTAAGTTGCTTTACAAGATCGACATTCCCGATTTTTCCGCCAGTCATAGGTGTCCTAGCTTTGTAGATATTGTCCGTTTACGATCGTCGCTTGAACGTTGATTGCTCGGTCGAAAATGGCAAGATTCGCAACTTTCCCCGGACGAATGCTGCCATAGTGTTGTTCGATACCGATTGCGCGAGCGGGATAGAGCGTAGCCATCCGCAAAGCTTCATCCAAGGCGATCCCTACATGCTCAACACTGTTATAAATCGCTTGATCCATCGTCAGAGCCGAGCCGCCAAGCGTGCCATTTTCATCAACACACTTACCGTCACGGTAATATACTTTCTTACCTACAAAAATAAAGTGATCCATGTCGGCTCCTGCTGGTGCAACCGCATCCGTAACCAACACTAATTTCTCACCTTTTACTTTATGTGCGAGACGAATGTTAGGGTATGAAACGTGAAAGCCGTCAGCAATCACGCCAGTGTAAACATCCGGTGTATCGTAGATAGCACCGACGACGCCTGGCTCACGGCCTGATATAGAGGTCATCGCGTTAAACAGGTGCGTGGCAAAGGAAATGCCATGGGTAAAGCCTTGCTTAGCTTGTGCGTAAGTGGCATTGGTATGGCCAGCAGAAACCACGATACCAGCTTGCTTAAGGGCTTGAATATGTGACGCAGGTGCCAATTCAGGCGCGAGGGTGACTTTAGCAATCACATCCGCATTGTCGCACAAGTAGTTGATCATCTGATCGTTGCTTGGACGAATATAGTCAGCACTGTGTATCCCCTTTTTTTCGATATTCAAATAAGGGCCTTCAAGGTGTAACCCCAGCGCCTGATGGGGGTGCTGTTGTTGGTACGTCCGCATGGCGCTGATGGCGGCTTGCATATCGGCATCAGAGCTAGTGATCAGGGTGGGGAGAAAATTGGTGCAACCTGACTTAAGGTTAGCCTGATGCATGGTCGCGATGGTGTCAGGCGTAATGGCATCATTAAACATCACCCCGCCACAGCCATTAAGCTGAAGGTCAATGAAGCCTGGGCTGACTAATGCACCGTTGAGCGCACGCGTGGCAATATTATTGGGTAGGGCGTCTTGTCGACAGACGGCGTCAATCAGGCCTTCTCGAATCACGATGGCATGATCATCCAACACCTCATGGCCGGTAAAAATCCGGCAGTGAGTTAACGCATACATGCTTCAATTCCTTATAAATGGTGTATATTTTGGGCTTCAAGCTCTTGAAAATACTTCACAGTTTTTACTTTTAGTTCTGCTGTTGAAGGCGCATCACACACAATCATCGCTTTTGGGTGCAGTTGTAGCGCTGATACTGTCCATAAGTGGTTCACTGAGCCTTCCACCGCGGCCTCAAGTGCCTGGGCTTTATTGTGTCCTGTCACCAAGATCATGACTTCTTCTGCATCTAATAAGGTGCCGACACCAATAGTGAGCGCATGCTTAGGTACTTGATTGATATCATTATCAAAAAAGCGAGAGTTTGCCACACGGGTATCCTCGGTCAAGGTTTTGATCCGTGTTCTTGAGGCTAATGATGACGCAGGTTCATTAAACGCAATATGACCATCGTTACCCACACCACCCATAAAGAGATGGATTTTGCCGTATGCCTTGATTTTTTCTTCATAGCGTTGGCACTCGGCATCGACATCGGTCGCATTGCCATCAAGCAAGTTGATGTTTTTTTCTTGAATATCAATATGGTTAAAAAAGTTTTGGTACATAAAGGTACGATAGGCTTGTGGGTGATCAGCAGGGATCCCACAGTATTCGTCCATATTAAAGGTCACCACGTGCTTGAAGCTGACTTCACCTTGCTGGTGGAGTTTTATGAGTTGCTTATAGGTGTTGAGTGGCGTCCCACCCGTGGGTAAGCCCAGAACAAAGGGGTTATCGGCAGTCGGCGAAAACGTGTTGATGGTATCAACGATATAGCGAGCCGACCATAGGCCGACTTGTTGGCTGGTTTGTAAAGGAATGAGTCGCATGGGTCACCTCGTTCTATCAATGCGCAGTTCTTGGCCATAGCATAACGGATATGTTTATTTATTTTCATCATAAAATAAGTTTTATGATCAGGCTAACAATTTTCTCTGTATATGGGGTGGTTTGGTGATGATTCTCACAAATAATGCGGGTTTAATTTGCGAGGCGAATTTATTGACATAAACTGCAATTGACTAACATTGCTTTACAAAAGAAGTGATTTAAAAAAGTCCTTGGACAAGCGTTCAAGTTAGATGTCTAACCGCGTAGCGAGCGCTAGCGTGGTGGACACAGAAGAATATAAAGGGGGAACGACGGTGAATATTCTTGGTTATGCACAACGTATAGGTCGTGCGCTGATGGTACCGGTTGCGGTATTGCCAGCAGCTGCGATCTTGATGGGGGTTGGCTACTGGCTTGACCCAACTGGATGGGGTGGAAACAACGCCTTAGCTGCTTTCTTGATTAAATCAGGGGCAGCGATTATCGACAATATGTCAGTGTTATTTGCCATTGGTGTGGCGTATGGCATGTCAAAAGATAAAGACGGCGCCGCCGCTCTGGCAGGGTTTGTTGGCTTTATGGTTATCACTACACTCTGTGCGCCTGATGCGGTGAGTCAAATTGGCTTGGTCGATATTTCAGTCGGCAACAATGAGCTTGCTTTTAGCAAAATCAACAACCAGTTTATCGGTATCTTGATCGGCGTGGTGTCCGCTGAGCTGTATAACCGCTACAGCGGGGTTGAATTGCCAAAAGCGTTGGCGTTCTTTAGCGGCAAGCGTTTGGTGCCGATCTTAGTCTCAGTGGTGGCGATCATCATCTCATTTGTATTGATGTTTGTCTGGCCTGTTCTTTTTGGTGGCTTGGTTCACTTTGGCGAAAGCATCACCAATCTGGGTGCGGCGGGTGCCGGTGTGTATGGCTTCTTTAACCGCCTACTTATCCCTGTTGGTCTGCACCACGCGCTTAACGCCGTGTTCTGGTTCGATACCGTCGGTATTAACGACTTGGGCCGCTTCTGGATGGGAGCACAAGGCCTTGAAACAGGCGAAGCGATTAAAGGGACCACAGGCATGTACATGGCAGGCTTCTTCCCCGTCATGATGTTTGGTCTTCCAGGTGCTGCACTTGCAATTTATCATACTGCGCGTCCTGAGAATAAAGCGCGTGTTGCGTCTATCATGATTGCCGCTGGCTTTGCGTCTTTCTTTACTGGGGTGACTGAGCCGCTCGAATTCTCATTCTTGTTTGTCGCACCTTTGTTGTTTGTGTTGCATGCGCTGTTAACGGGTATTTCACTGTTCATCGCCGCCACTTTCGACTGGACGGCAGGCTTCGGCTTCTCGGCAGGGTTAGTTGACTTGGTGTTGTCATCGAAAAACCCGGTGGCTAACCAGTGGTACATGCTACCTATTTTGGGCCTTGTGTTCTTTGCGCTCTACTATGTGTCATTCCGTGCCGCGATTTCAGCCTTGAACCTGAAAACGCCAGGCCGAGAAGATGACGCAGTAGAAAGTGCACCGGCGAGCGCCAATACGGGTGAAGCGAGCGATAATCGCGAACTGGCACGTAAGTACCTTAAAGCCCTTGGTGGTCATCAAAACCTCACATCAATTGATGCTTGTATTACCCGTCTGCGTCTGTCGGTTGCCGACCGCGAGGTGGTTGATGAAGCGAAATTGAAAGCGATTGGGGCGATGGGGGTCGTCAAGCTTGGCGAGAATAACTTGCAGGTCATTCTTGGCCCCCTAGCAGAAATCATTGCCGGTGAACTGAAACAAATCCCAGAAGATGAAGATTTGTCAAAAGTCGCGCTGCCTTAAATGGGGTACAGCACCACAATAATCTGAACAACGCGCCCAGCTAACAGCTGGGCGCTTTTTTAGGTGCGCTGTCACCATTTTCGAGCAAAAAAGTAACAAATAGGCCTGCACCGCGATGACAATGACAACAACGGGTTGAGTCGCAGCGCGGAATAGGAGATCATAGTGCCTATGTAGCTTTAAAATTCGCATTTTTGATACGAGGTAACCTTGATGAGTGATGCTGAAGCTCGTCCCACCAACTTTATTCGCCAAATCATTGATAAAGACTTGGCGGAAGGGAAACACACAGCGGTCGTGACACGTTTCCCGCCTGAGCCGAATGGCTATTTGCACATCGGCCATGCCAAATCAATTTGTTTGAACTTCGGGATCGCACAAGACTATCAGGGTGAATGTAACCTGCGTTTTGATGATACCAATCCAGAAAAAGAAAACGTGGAATACGTTGAATCTATCAAGCGTGACGTCCAATGGTTGGGCTTTGACTGGGCAGGAGAGGTGCGTTACTCCTCAAACTATTTTGACAAGCTTTATGGCTACGCGGTTGAGCTGATTGAAAAAGGGTTGGCATACGTTGAAGAGCTGACGCCCGACGAGATCAGAGAGTATCGTGGCACATTGACCGAGCCGGGCAAGCACAGCCCTTATCGTGAACGCTCGGTTGAAGAGAATTTGGCACTGTTTGAAAAAATGCGAGCGGGTGAGTTTGCCGAAGGTAAGGCCTGTTTGCGTGCTAAAATCGATATGGCGTCCCCCTTTATGGTGATGCGGGATCCGGTTTTATACCGTGTTCGTTTTGCGCACCATCATCAGACTGGCGACAAGTGGTGCATTTATCCAATGTACGACTTTACTCATTGCATTTCAGATGCACTGGAAGGGATCACGCATTCTTTATGTACCCTCGAATTTCAAGATAACCGACGCCTATACGATTGGGTATTGGAAAACATCACTATCGACTGTACGCCGCACCAATATGAGTTCAGCCGCTTGAATCTCGAGTATACCGTGATGTCTAAACGTAAGCTGAACCAACTGGTGGAGGAGCAGTTAGTGAACGGTTGGGATGACCCGCGTATGCTGACTATTTCAGGCTTGCGTCGTCGGGGTTACACGCCTGCCTCCATTCGTGAGTTTTGTCAGCGTATTGGTGTGACTAAGCAAGATAACACCATTGAAATGAGTGCGCTTGAATCTTGCGTGCGTGATGACTTAAACGAAAATGCACCACGCGCCATGGCGGTGCTCGATCCCATTAAACTGGTGATTGAAAACAAAGCCGATGACGTGGAGTGGCTTGATGCACCCAACCATCCCAATCAGCCAGAGATGGGGACGCGCCAGGTGCCATTTTCGCGTGAGATCTGGATTGAGCGAGAAGACTTCCGTGAATCAGCCAACAAGAAGTACAAGCGACTGGTACTGGAGAAGGAAGTACGTTTGCGCAATGCCTATGTGGTAAAAGCGGAGCGTTGTGAAAAAGACGATGAGGGCAATATTACCACTGTATATTGCAGCTATGATCCAGACACCCTCGGTAAAGATCCTGCCGATGGGCGAAAAGTGAAAGGCGTGATCCATTGGGTTTCTGCGGCTGAGGCGTTACCCGCTGAATTCCGTTTGTATGACCGCTTATTTACGGTGCCAAATCCGGCCAGCGCAGACAACTTCGCGGAAACCATTAATCCTGAGTCGTTACAGGTACAGCATGGCTTTGTCGAGCCAAGCATGCAAAATGCGCCTGTCGAAAAGGGCTATCAGTTTGAGCGTACAGGCTATTTTTGTATAGATAATAAAGATAGCCGTAAGGATGCGCTTGTCTTCAACCGGACGGTGAGCCTACGTGATACCTGGGCGAAGATAGAAGGTAAATAATAAAAAGCCGGCGTGATTATCACGCCGGCTTTTTTAAGACACATATTACTGATTTAGTCAGCGTTGTGAATGGATGGATCGGCTTTGCAGTCACCTTCCTGACAGTGGCCATACAAATACAAACTATGATTTGTTAGTTGCACATTAAAGCGCGCGGCGATTTCTTTCTGACGCTCTTCAATCAAATCATCAGAAAATTCAATCACTTTACCGCAGTCAAGGCAGACCAGATGGTCATGATGATGCTGGGTCGCCAGTTCAAATACGGACTTGCCGCCCTCAAAGTGGTGACGCGTGACAATGCCTGCATCATCAAATTGGTTCAGTACGCGGTACACGGTCGCTAGGCCAATTTCTTCACCTAGGTCGATTAATTTCTTATACAGGTCTTCGGCACTGATGTGCTGGCAATCTGGCTGTTGCAGCACTTCTAGGATCTTGAGCCGTGGAAGGGTGACTTTGAGCCCAGCTTGCTTCAACGCCTGGTTATTGTCTGACATGTGTATCTACCTGTTTTCTGCCTGAGTTAAGACAGTTGGATTAGCAAGGAAAATATCTTATAAGCCTATCAAAATTGCACTGCTCTCGCTACTCTCGACATGCGTTCTTAGGGGGAAAATTGATCATTTGTGGTTGCATCAATGTTTACGAGATGTGAATATTATCTGGTTAGACCAGATAAGGATGTCAACTTACATGTATCGCTTCTACAAACCACGTATTGTTAAGTGGGCACTTAACAGCTGGCCACCATTTTGGGGCGCAGGGATCCATATTGATGCCATTAGCCAGGATTTTAAACGTGTCAATATGCGCTTGAAACTCCGCTGGTGGAATAAAAATGCTAACCGTACCCAGTATGGCGGTAGTATCTTCTCCTTGACTGATCCTGTCTATGCGCTGATGTTAATGGGCATTCTCGGTCCTCAGTACCATGTGTGGGACAAGCAAGCTGATATCAATTTTATTAAGCCGGGAACCACGGACTTGTACGCAGATTTTGTGATCAGCGATGCGGTGTTAACCGATATCCAACAACAAGCAGGACGGGGCGATAAGGTGTTGCCAGAGTTCGTGGTACATGTGAAAGATGCAAATGGTGACGTGGTCGCGGAAGTAAAGCGCACCCTATACGTGAGGAAGAAACGTCAGTATCGAGATGCAGCCAGCAAACAAGCTGCATGACCGACCCGTTTGCGTTGAATTAGACAAAAAACGCCAAGGTTGAGCATCCTTGGCGTTTGATAAGCAAAACTTAGTCTTCAAGCTCTGCTAAACACATTTCTTCATAAACTTGTTTTACCCACTTGCTTACACGCTCGTCGGTCAGTTCAGGTTGGCGATCTTCATCCACACACAAGCCGACAAAGTGGTTGTCATCAACCAACGCTTGCGACGCTTCAAATTCATACCCTTCAGTTGGCCAGTGACCAATGATGGTAGCGCCTTTCGCTTCAATGATGTCGCGGACGGTGCCCATGGCATCACAGAAGTATTCTGCGTAATCTTCCTGGTCGCCACAGCCGAAAATAGCCACGAGTTTTGTTGAGAAGTCAATTTGCTCTAACTCTGGGAAAAAGTCATCCCAGTCGCACTGTGCTTCACCGTAATACCATGTCGGAATACCGATCAGCAGCAAATCGAAGTTATCAATATCTTCTTTGCTGCTTTTCGCGATATCCTGCACGTGAACCATTTGTTTGCCTAACTGCTTTTGAATGGTTTTTGCAATTGCTTCCGTGTTTCCCGTGTCACTACCAAAGAAGAGACCTACACTCGCCATATAAAAAACACCCGTTTTGTCAGTGGGTTGCTGTTTGCAACTAACTCGAATTAAAGAAAAAGCGTCGCTTTTTCAAACCTATATGATTAACCAGTGACTTCAGTGCTAGGGTTAGCCGATGCCGACCCCCTCCCAAACCAACTGAATCACACCTTTTACGATAAAGCCGACACAGCCTAGTGTGAGCACAAACCAGACGATCCGTCGGCCGAATACTGGCACATTGCCCTCACGTAACACGTCTTTAATTGCCATGCCGATAAAAAAGAAAATCGCGGCGAAGACGAGATCTAGACCTATTTTCTCGAGCAATTGAAAGTGCTCGTAAAGCATGCGTGCCTCCATTGAGCACCGACTTATGCGGCGCAATATATCACAAGGGTCACTTAACTGTTAACGCTCGCTCGGCATTAAAAAACGTTCGATGACGTTGGCAACCACCGCTGGCTTTTCAGCATGTAGCCAGTGACCCGTGCCTGCCACCATATGTGCTTTTGAATGCGGAAACTGAGCGATAATGGCCTCGCGGTGGTCTGGCAGAATGTATTCAGAGTTCTGCCCTTTGACAAACAGAGTGGGGCCTGCATATTGGCCAAAATCTGTCCACCCCATGATGTCACGATAGCCGTGATAAAGATTATCAATATTGAAGCGCCAGGCGTAGTGACCGTGATCGGTTTTATAGAGTGATTTCAATAAAAATTGGCTCACACCTGGATTTTCGATCGTTTCATTCATGATGGTTTGCGCTTGCTGACGGCTTTTCAGTGTCACCCTTTGCGTCTGATGTAATGCCTTGAACACGTTGTCATGGCGGTTAACTTGATAATCGACTGGGGCAATATCCATCACCACCAGTTGTTCGACGCGCTCAGGGAAGCGCTGAGCGACGGCCATCGCCACTTTGCCACCCATTGAATGGCCGACGATAATGGCTGACTCAAGCTGTTGTGCATCCATCCACGCGATCACGGCATCGGACTGGCTTCGATAATCTGTGTCCTGTGTATGATAGGAGCGACCATGGTTAGGTAGATCAATTTGATAGACACAAAAATGCTCGGATAGTGTCTTGGCGAGCCCGCCTAAATTATCGAGATCACCAAATAAACCGTGGATCAATACAAGCGGTGAGCCCTCACCGCGAGACTTTCCGTTTAATAACACGTTGCTTTTCTCTCAGATTACTGGCTTTAACGTAGAGTATACCTATCTATCTCTGTATAATCGCCCCGTTAAACGATAAACAGGACGCGATGAAAAACAATGAAGACGATAGAGGTTGACGACGATCTATACCGGTATATTGCCAGCCAAACTCAGCATATTGGCGAAAGCGCATCAGACATCCTGCGTCGCTTATTGCTGTCGGACTCGGCACCGCAGCCCACTCAGGCTGCGCCGACGACGCCCTCTCGTTCTAGCGGTATTGTTGTCAGTAAAGATGCTGGGCGCAGTGCGTCCGTCGATCGTGTCAAAGCGATGCGAACGTTATTGATTTCAGATGAGTTTGCGGCCCAAGAACGAGCGATTGGTCGTTTCATGCTGATCCTCACCACCTTATACCGTGTTGACCAACAAGGATTCGCAGATGGTATGGCGCTAAAAGGGCGTACCCGTCTGTATTTTGCCGATAATCCACAAACTTTATTAGAAAGCGGCAAAACCACCAAACCCAAGCAGATTCCAGAAACACCTTTTTGGGTCATCACCAACACGAATACTGGCCGTAAGCGTCAGATGGTGGAGCAGCTTATGGAAAAAATGCAGTTCCCGAGTGATTTGACTGAGAAGGTTGTGAACGCGATTTAATCTATGCCACTCATGGGAGAAGAGAATTATGGCAGTGCATCCTCAAGCCGGACAGCGCGCGAACCCGCAAGATTTGTGTGATATTCCGGCGCTTGTGACGCGTTTTTTCCAGACTCAACCACGTCCAGGTCATCCGTCGCAACGTGTTGCGTTTGGGACGTCAGGCCACCGTGGAAGCGCGTTGAACACCACATTTAATCGCGACCATATTCTCGCGATTGCACAAGCAATTTGTGATGAGCGCAGCGCGCGCGGTATTTCTGGCCCTGTCTTTGTAGGAAAAGACACTCATGCGCTTTCCGAGCCCGCCTTCGGTGCCGTGGTTGAAGTATTGACGGCCAATCAGGTACAGGTTATTGCGCAAGCCGAGCAGGGCTATACGCCAACGCCGGGCATTTCTCAACAAATTCTGGCTTATAACCGTGATCATGCTGAGCAAGCGGATGGGATTGTGATCACCCCTTCACACAATCCGCCGCAAGATGGTGGCATCAAATACAACCCGCCCCATGGTGGCCCAGCAGAAGGCGAAATCACAAAATCGATTGAAGCACGCGCCAACGACTATATTGATGCTGGCTTAGAAGGCGTTCAACGATTGGCTATCGACGAAGCACGGGCAAGCGCTTACTACCAAGAGCAAGACTTAGTGACGCCTTATGTCGCAGGGCTGGAGCGTGTCGTTGATATCAAGACCATTCAGGCGGCAGGATTAAAACTTGCCGTCGACCCTTTGGGGGGAGCCGGGATCCGCTATTGGCAGCAAATTGCCGCGCATTATCAACTCGATATTACCCTGATTAATGATCATGTCGACCCAACCTTTGGCTTTATGCCTCGCGATGGTGATGGTGTGATTCGTATGGATTGCTCTTCAGCATACGCCATGGCTGGACTCCTAGCGTACAAGGACGATTATGATTTGGCATTTGGTAATGATCCAGATTTCGATCGCCATGGCATTGTGACTCCGGCTGGCTTGATGAATCCTAACCACTATTTAGCGGTGTGCATCGATTATTTATTCCGTCACCGTCCGCAGTGGTCAGCCGATTTAGGCGTGGGTAAGACCCTAGTGTCCAGTGCGATCATTGATAAGGTGGTTGGCGATCTCGCCCGTCCGCTGGTTGAAGTGCCCGTCGGCTTTAAATGGTTTGTGCCTGGTTTGAGTGAAGGAACGCTTGGCTTTGGCGGAGAAGAAAGTGCTGGCGCCTCATTCTTAACCTTTGATGGGCAGCCATGGTCAACGGATAAAGATGGTATCATTCTTTGCTTACTGGCGGCAGAAATTCTGGCGGTAACAGGACTTACACCGCAGGCGTACTATCAAAAACTCGCCGGCAAGCATGGCGATCCAGCCTATAACCGATTACAAGCGGTTGCCAATGCAGCGCAAAAGCAGGTGCTCAGTCAGCTCAATCCCGCTATGGTGACGGCAGAGACCTTAGCCGGTGATCCCATTACCGCCAAACTGACGCATGCGCCGGGCAATGGCGCTGCTATTGGCGGTTTGAAAGTGGTCACAGAATTTGGCTGGTTCGCAGCGCGCCCCTCCGGGACAGAAGATATTTACAAAATCTACTGTGAAAGTTTTAAAGGCGATGAGCATTTGCGTTTGATTGAACAAGAAGCGCAACAAATTGTTGATCGTGTGTTCAATGAGCAAGGTGTTTAGCGAGCCGCTTCTGTGTTTCGCGGCGAGCAAAACGACGCGCACTGGCAAAGTGCGCGTTTTTTTTAGCGAGAGGGCGGTGGCGGCATATTGGCGGGCCAGTCATTTGGCACCACGAACCAAGGGGTGAGTGAGTCGTCTAATAAGTGACAGGTTCGAGAGAGTCCCTTAAGTGAAGCGCGCTCTAGCTTGGGTAGATCCGCAAAGTCGGGCAGTGATAGCCATTGATCGCGGGCTAGTACGGCAAATTCCCTATCTGTTGGTAATGCTTCTGGCCAACACCACCATCCCCCAATGCTGTCATGATTGACGGGGGGCCACTCTGGCAGGAGCCGCTCGCTGTGATAATGGCGGTACAACCTTCCTTGCACCATCAAACGCTTCTCACTCGGTTGCCAGTGTGGATATTGCTGACAAAAGCTTGGGTGGCTGGATAGCGCCAATTGGTGGTCAAGCATTCGTGCCACTTTGATATCCAATGCATCCTTGGCATTGGGGCCTAACCAACGGTTGTCATAGGCGAGGTAGAATTTTACCGCCACCTCCCAGTGCTCTAGTCGCCCCTGATATCTGACTAAAAAGTCGATGGCACCTCGCGTCTTGCCACCTTCATTAATTTGTATTTCCTCAGCTTCTAACCCCAAATACGGGTGACAACCAATGAGCTGATTGAGCAGCCACTGATAATAAAAGCCGATACGCTTTGGCCCCTTATAGGGAGAGGGAGATGGCAGTAATTTGTGTTGCCAAAGATGATGAGGCACAACCGGGAAGTGCTTGTCGCTGAGTAGTGAGAGCTGATTTTGTAACCAGCTAAAATCGGCGTTAATTTGGGCTCGGTTACTAAATAAGGGATAGGTGTCACTCATGATGTAATTTTATTACCTTGTTAAAAGACTGTTAAAGCTGAATCTGGTAATTTTTGGGTGAAAAATCACCATTTATGTAGTAAAAAAACAAAACGGGTGGTACACTACGTCCATACTTGCAAACTGGTCAGATGAGTGAGGTAGATTATGTATACACCGTTCGATAAAACCCGTGTTGTGTTACGCCGCTGTGCGGTTGTGATCGCGGGCATCACTTGCCTGCCAACACTGATTGCGCCGCCAATGGCATCGCGTTTATATAGCCATTTACACCAAGTCTGGCTTAAAGACAGTACCAAGCCTGTTTGGTTGGCTGAATCGGAAAAAGCCGGCGGGTTTTTCTAGTCCGTCACTGATGAGTGGCCATATACCCGCGGAACAAATTCGTGATATTCAGTCAGCGGTGAGACACGGTCTCACCGCTTTTTTTATGTTTGCTTGTCAGGTTACACTGTTGCCATTGTCTCGCAAGTGAATGTGAATGCTATGAATAATTTTGAACTGGAAGCATTGCTCAACGCCGAACTAAAACCGGATAGCATTAAAGACTACAGCCCGAATGGTCTACAAGTGCAAGGGCGTGATGAGATAAAAACAATCGTCACCGGGGTGACGGCCTGCCAAGATTTGATTGACGCAGCGATTGAGCAGAACGCGGATGCCATCTTGGTGCACCATGGTTACTTCTGGCGCGGCGAACCACAGCAAATTCGCGGCATGAAGTACCAACGGATCAAGAAGTTGATTGAATACGGTATCAATCTTTACGGTTATCACTTGCCGTTGGATATTCACCCGACGCTGGGTAACAACGCGCAACTTGCCAAGCGTTTAGGCATTGAGCTGCTTGGGGGACTGGAGCCTGACAATCCTGTCTCGATTCCTGTTTATGGAAAGCTTTCAACCCCTATGACGTTGGCACAGTTTGAGCAACAAGTGGCCACGGTGCTTAACCGGGCGCCCCTTGTGATTGACGGTGGCCAACAAACGCGGATTGAAACCGTCGGTCTGTGTACCGGTGGCGCGCAAGATTTTATCGACTTGGCCGCTTCACAAGGGATGGATGCGTATCTGTCGGGTGAGATTTCTGAGCGCACGACCTTTTCGGCGCGCGAGCAGGGTGTGCATTACATCGCGGCAGGGCATCATGCAACGGAACGGTATGGTGTGAAAGCGCTAGGGGAGTGGCTGGCAGACCAGCATGGTTTGAATGTGCACTTTATTGATATCGACAATCCAGCATGACGCCTCGGCATTGAGGCTAAGTGCGATGAAAGGTAGACGCAGCCATGTGATAAACTGCCGATGATAAACAAAAAGCCGCCTGTTGGCGGCTTTGTTATATGAAATTCGCGCTTTAGCTGCGCTTATCCATTGGGGTAAATTCGCGTTGCGTATACCCAGTGTAAAGTTGACGCGGGCGTCCGATTCGCTTGTGCGGGTCGGTATGCATCTCATTCCAGTGGGCAATCCAGCCTATGGTACGAGACATCGCGAAGATCACTGTAAACATCGATGTAGGGATCCCGATTGCTTTCAGGATAATGCCTGAATAGAAATCAACGTTCGGGTAGAGTTTCTTATCGATAAAGTAATCATCTGACAATGCGATACGTTCCAGCTCCATCGCTACATCTAGTAGTGGATCCTGAATTTGCAACTCGTTAAGCACCTCATGGCAGGCTTCACGCATCACAGTTGCGCGTGGGTCATAGTTCTTGTAAACGCGATGACCAAAGCCCATCAGACGGAACGGATCGTCTTTGTCTTTCGCGCGAGCAATATACTCAGGAATGTTATCCACATGCCCAATTTGCTCAAACATACGCAAGCACGCTTCATTCGCACCGCCGTGGGCGGGTCCCCATAACGAGGCGATCCCAGCCGCAATACAAGCAAATGGGTTAGCCCCTGAAGAGCCTGCCAGACGTACCGTTGACGTTGATGCGTTTTGTTCGTGATCGGCATGCAGGGTAAAGATCTTATCCATTGCGCGCGCGACCACTGGGTTCACTTCATATTCCTCGCATGGGGTGGCGAACATCATATGAAGGAAGTTTTCCGCGTAATCGAGATCATTACGTGGGTAGATAAATGGCTGTCCGATTGAGTATTTGTAACACATTGCAGCCAGTGTCGGCATTTTCGACAACAGACGGAACGCCGTGATCTCACGGTGTTGGTCGTTATTGATGTCGAGAGAGTCGTGATAGAACGCGGCCAGAGCACCTACAACCCCGACCATAACGGCCATTGGGTGAGCGTCACGGCGAAAGCCGTGGAAGAAGCTCGCAATTTGCTCATGCACCATGGTGTGGCGCACGATCATTGAGCGAAACTCATCATATTGCTTCGTTGTAGGGACTTCACCGTAGAGCAGGATATAACAGACTTCTAAATAATCAGCGTTATTGGCAAGTTGATCTATCGGGTAACCGCGGTGCAGCAATACGCCAGCGGCGCCATCGATGTAAGTGATCTGCGAGTCGCATGACCCCGTTGCGACAAAACCAGGATCAAAGGTGAAATAGCCTTCGTTTACCAGCTTGCGCACATCAATGACTTCTGGACCGACGGTGCCCTCGATAATCGGCAGTTCGATTGGTGCTTTCCCTTCAATGTGTAGGGTAGCTTTCTTCTCTGCCATAACAATCTCCTTTGTTATTTTATAATCCCATCCAGGATACGGACTCGACTGTTGTACCGATCGGCCCCAATGATGTCAATTTTTAACCTATCGATGTGTGCGTCAGTTAATAACTTATTTGCAATGCGCGTTAAATATCTGTTGTGAGATTCCGGTCAATTTTGTACGTTTGTAATTGTCTGTTACGCCACGTATACTTTTTCGAGGTCTCTGGGCAGATCAGTATCCTAGAGCGTTTAGGGACTCAAACACCTTTCCTAACTGACGTGATCCATTCGCCAAGAATTGCAGTTATAAGCAATAAGGTACATGAAGCGCGTTACGCAGATGTTGCAGGTCTTACGCTTTGAGTACTGAGGTTCAGAGAGTGTAATAACTATAAATGCTCAATGGAGCTGAGTGGGCAATATCGTGAAAGAAAGAAAGTCAAGACCCGTAAACCTCGACCTCCAGACGATTCGTTTTCCGATAACAGCGATTGCGTCTATATTGCATCGAGTGGCAGGTGTCATCACCTTTGTCTCGATCGCCGTCCTCCTATGGCTGCTTAGCCTGTCTCTCTCTTCTCCTGATGGATTTCAATCCGCTGCTGCCATTGTCGATAGCTTTTTCGTCAAATTGATCCTCTGGGGCATTTTGACGGCGCTGGCTTATCACATTGTCGGTGGGATCCGTCATTTGATCCAAGACATGGGTTATTTTGAAGAACTGGAGTCTGGCGTGCAAAGTGCGCAGGTTGCATTTGTTATCACTGGCGTGTTGTCTGTGTTGGCGGGGGTTTTAGTATGGTAACGAAAAACATCTCATCGGTCGGGCGCAATGGCGTGCACGACTATGTGCTGATTCGCGCCACTGCGATTCTCATCACACTTTACACACTTTATATGGTCGGTTTTGCCGTTTTTGGCCCTGAGATTACGTATACCTCATGGACAGCGTTTTTCGGCCAGACCAGTACCAAAGTCTTTACCATGTTAGCCCTGGTCTCCGTGCTGATTCACGGCTGGATCGGAATGTGGCAAGTATTGACTGACTATATTAAGCCAGCCTTGCTGCGTGGCATGTTGCAACTTGGCGTTGTGGCCGTGCTACTGATCTACGTTTTTGCCGGTTTCTTTGTATTGTGGGGTGTGTAAGTGAGTATTCCAGTTCGCGAATTTGACGCAATTGTCATTGGCGCAGGCGGCGCAGGTATGCGCGCCGCACTGCAAATATCAGAGCAGGGCCTAACCTGTGCGCTGTTATCTAAAGTGTTTCCAACCCGCTCTCACACCGTGTCGGCGCAGGGTGGTATTACGGTAGCACTGGGTAACTCCCACCAAGATAACTGGCAGTGGCACATGTACGACACGGTAAAAGGCTCAGACTACATTGGTGACCAAGACGCCATTGAGTACATGTGTAAGACGGGCCCGCAATCAGTGATTGAGCTAGAGAAGATGGGGTTACCCTTTTCTCGGTTTGAGAATGGGTCCATTTATCAGCGTCCGTTTGGTGGCCAGTCTAAAGAGTTTGGTGGCGAGCAAGCTGCACGCACCGCGGCGGCAGCTGACCGAACCGGGCACGCACTGCTGCACACCCTGTATCAGCAAAACATTAAAAATAAGACCACCATCTTCTCTGAATGGTATGCGCTTGATTTGGTGAAAAACCAAGATGGTGTGATTGTTGGTGCGACCGCCATGTGTATGGAAACGGGCGAGATTTGCTACTTTAAGTCCAAGGCAACGGTGCTGGCGACAGGGGGAGCAGGTCGTATCTATCAGTCAACCACCAATGCGCACATCAATACCGGTGATGGCGTGGGTATGGCGCTGCGCGCGGGCGTGCCCATGCAAGACATGGAAATGTGGCAATTTCACCCAACCGGCATTGCAGGCGCGGGTGTATTGGTGACAGAAGGTTGCCGCGGTGAAGGCGGTTACTTGCTCAATAAAGATGGTGAGCGTTTTATGGAACGTTATGCGCCTAATGTTAAAGACCTCGCAGGTCGTGACGTTGTGGCGCGCTCGATGATGATCGAAATTCGAGAAGGGCGTGGTTGTGATGGGCCATGGGGACCGCACCTGAAGCTCAAGCTGGATCACTTGGGTAAAGACGTGCTTGAGTCTCGTCTTCCCGGTATTCTCGACTTGTCTCGCACCTTTGCGCATGTTGATCCTATCAAAGAGCCGATTCCGGTAATCCCAACCTGTCACTACATGATGGGAGGCATTCCAACGCAGGTGTCTGGTCAAGCGATCAAGCAAGACCCACTTGGCAATGACATTGAAGTACAAGGTTTGTTCGCCTGTGGTGAGATTGCGAGTGTGTCTGTGCATGGTGCGAACCGCTTGGGCGGCAACTCACTGCTGGACTTGGTTGTCTTTGGCCGCGCGACAGGCCTTCATCTCGGGGAGACACTCGCCGCACAAGTAGAAGCGCGCGATGCGAGTGAGTCAGACATCGAGGCGTCCCTGGCGCGTGTTAATCGTTGGAATAGCACTCAACAGGGTGAAGATCCGGTTGAGATCCGCAAAGACTTGCAAGCTTGTATGCAAGAAAACTTCTCCGTGTTCCGAGAAGGCGAGGCCATGGAAAAAGGGCTGAAAGAGCTGAAGGAAATTCGTGAGCGACTCAAGTCGGCGCGTCTTGATGACACGTCAACCGAGTTCAACACCCAGCGCGTCGAATGTTTGGAGCTGGAGAATTTGATGGAAACCGCGTACTCAACAGCGGTGTCAGCCCATTATCGTACTGAAAGCCGTGGCGCACATGCGCGTTTCGACTATCAAGATCGCGATGATGAGAACTGGCTATGCCACTCCATCTATAACCCAGAAACCGAAGCTATGTCGAAGCGCGACGTCAATATGGCGCCAGTGCACCGCGAGGCTTTCCCACCGAAAGTCCGCAGTTACTAAGGGGGTCGAGAACGATGAATGTTAAGTTTTCTATCTATCGCTACAACCCAGATGTAGATAATGCGCCATACATGAAAGACTACACGCTGGATGTGCCTGAAGGGTCTGACATGATGCTGCTGGATGCGCTCATCCAGCTGAAAGAGCAAGATCCTACGTTGGCTTTCCGCCGCTCGTGCCGAGAAGGTGTCTGTGGCTCTGACGGCGTCAATATGAACGGTAAAAATGGCCTTGCGTGTATCACGCCGCTGTCGTCACTGATGGACAAGTCGGAAATTGTGATTCGCCCGCTACCTGGTCTACCGGTCGTGCGAGATCTCATCATTGATATGGGACAGTTCTATGAAAACTACGAGCGTGTCAAACCCTATCTGATGAATGATGAAACGCCACCGTCGCGAGAGAACCTGCAAGCGCCGGAAGATCGCGCTGAATTAGACGGTTTGTATGAGTGCATCATGTGTGCATGCTGTAGTACCGCATGCCCTTCATTTTGGTGGAACCCTGACAAGTTTGTCGGGCCAGCGGGCTTGCTTGCTGCGTACCGCTGGTTGGCGGATAGCCGTGATACAGCAACCGAAGAGCGGTTATCTGATCTAGACGACGCTTTTAGTGTCTTCCGTTGCCACGGGATCATGAACTGTGTCAGTGTATGTCCGAAGGGGCTGAACCCAACGAAGGCAATTGGGCATATCAAGTCTATGCTGATTCAGCGCGGCGTTTAAAACGCACAACCAATAACGTAGATAAAAAATGCCCCGTCCTTGGACGGGGCTTAATAACAGGTAACCCGGCCTCAGACCGGTGTTTGGATAAATAACTAGTGGTTAAGGGATAACAATGCAAAATGGCGTGATGAAGGCTTGGATAGAGTCTTCTCATTTGGCTGGCGCCAATGCAACGTACGTAGAAGATCTCTACGAAATGTACCTCAGTGACCCGGAGTTAGTTGATCAAGAATGGAGAGCGGTCTTCGACCAGCTACCAGTGGTGAGTGACACCGCGGTAGAACAACCCCACTCTCGTGTTCGTGATTACTTTCGACGCTTAGCTACCGATACATCGCGTGCAAGTGCTTCAGTCAATGATCCAGACGTAGACGCGAAACAAGTTAAAGTTCTCCAACTGATTAATGCTTTCCGTTTCCGCGGCCACCAACAGGCCAGCCTAGATCCGCTCGGACTATGGAAACGTAAACCCGTACCAGATCTGTCGCCTGCTTTTCACTCTCTTAATGAGCAGGACTTCAACGAAACCTTCAACGTCGGCTCATTTGCGATTGGTAAAGACAATATGCAATTGGGTGAGCTGTATGATGCACTTGAAAAGACCTATTGTGGGTCGATCGGTGCAGAATACATGCACATTACCGATACCGAAGAAAAGCGCTGGATCCAAGGTCGCCTGGAGTCTGTGGTTGGACAGCCGCAGTTTACCGAGCAAGAGAAACTGACCTTTTTGGAAGAGCTCACCGCAGCTGAAGGCCTCGAACGTTATCTGGGGGCCAAATTCCCCGGCGCTAAGCGGTTCTCTCTTGAGGGCGGTGATTCGCTGATCCCGATGCTGAAAGAGCTGATTCGCCACGCAGGTAGCGAAGGCGCACGAGAAGTCGTGGTCGGTATGGCTCACCGTGGCCGTCTCAACGTGCTGGTGAATGTGCTAGGCAAAAAACCCTCTGAGTTGTTCGACGAGTTCGCGGGTAAGCAAGACGATACCTGGGGCACGGGCGATGTGAAGTATCACCAGGGCTTTTCATCTGACTTCGCGACACCGGGCGGTGATGTGCACCTTGCCTTGGCGTTTAACCCTTCACACCTTGAAATTGTCAATCCAGTGGTGATGGGGTCTGTGCGTGCTCGTCAAGACCGATTAGAAGACAATACTGGGTCGAGTGTCCTCCCGATCACCATCCACGGTGATGCGTCTATTGCTGGGCAAGGGGTGGTACAAGAGACCTTCAACATGTCGCAAGCGCGAGGCTTCCAAGTCGGCGGCACTGTGCGCATCGTGGTCAATAACCAAATTGGGTTTACCACGTCGAATCCGGCTGATTCACGCTCGACGCAATACTGTACAGATATCGCTAAGATGGTGCAGGCGCCTATTTTCCACGTCAATGCCGACGATCCCGAAGCGGTGGCTTTTGTCTCGCGCTTGGCACTCGATTTTCGCAATGAGTTTAAGCGTGATGTGGTCATTGATTTGGTTTGTTACCGTCGCCACGGCCACAACGAAGCGGATGAGCCCAATGCGACTCAGCCGATGATGTACCAAAAGATCAAAAAGCATCCCACTCCGCGTAAGCTGTATGCTGATGTATTGGATCAACAAGGTGTCGCTAACCTCGAAAAAGCCACGGAGATGATCAATGAGTATCGTGATCTTCTCGACAGTGGTGAGTGCGTGGTGAAAGAGTGGCGACCCATGGTGTTGCATTCTGTCGACTGGACGCCTTATCTAGGCCACGATTGGACGGTAGAGTGGGCCAATAAGTTCGATGCTAAGCGCCTGAAAGAACTGGGCCATCGTATTTGCCAACTGCCAGACAGTCATAAGCTCCACAGCCGTGTTGCCAAGCTCTACAAAGATCGCAAAGCGATGGTAGAAGGCGAAAAGATGGTTGATTGGGGGATGGCTGAGACCCTTGCTTATGCCACCTTGGTCGATGATGGCAAACGTATCCGGATTACGGGTCAAGATTCAGGCCGCGGTACCTTCTTCCACCGTCATGCGGTGCTTCATAATCAAGAAGATGGCAGCACGTATTTGCCACTTGCGAATATCCATGACAAACAAGGGCCATTCGAGATCTTCGATTCCGTGTTATCGGAAGAAGCGGTACTGGCATTTGAGTACGGTTACGCAACGGCAGAGCCAGGCGGTTTAACCGTGTGGGAAGCGCAGTTTGGTGATTTCGGCAATGGTGCGCAAGTAGTGATTGACCAGTTCATCAGTTCCGGTGAACAAAAATGGCGCCGGATGTGTGGCCTGACCATGCTGCTTCCTCATGGCTATGAAGGGCAGGGACCTGAGCACTCGTCAGCACGTTTGGAGCGTTACTTGCAACTGTGTGCTGAGCAAAACATGCAAGTCGTTGTGCCATCGAGCCCCGCGCAGGTCTACCATATGTTGCGTCGGCAAGTGGTGCGCCCCATGCGTCGTCCTTTGATCGTGATGTCACCCAAATCGCTGTTACGTCACCCACTGTGTGTGTCTAACTTGGAAGATCTGACCGAGGGCGACTTCATGCCTGCCATTGGCGAGATGGATGACCTTGAGCCAAGCAAAGTGAAACGCGTGGTGATGTGCTCGGGCAAAGTCTATTATGATTTGCTACAAGCACGCCGAGAGCAAGAGATTGATAATGTTGCCATTATCCGTATTGAGCAGCTTTATCCATTCCCTCTAGAAGCGGTAAAAAATGCGATTGCGCCTTATAGCAATGCGAAAGACTTTGTATGGTGTCAAGAAGAGCCACAAAACCAAGGGGCGTGGTACAGCAGCCAGCACAACTTCCGTGCAGCCTTACCCAAAGATGCCACGTTAACCTATGCCGGACGCTCGGCATCGGCATCACCTGCGGTAGGTTATATGTCTGTACACCAGAAACAACAAAAAGCGTTAGTTCAAGACGCTCTGACCCTAAAGTAAGAACTAGAACATTAAGGATAAATACGATATGACAATCGACATTCTGGTTCCCGATTTACCCGAATCTGTGGCTGACGCAACCATTGCCACATGGCACAAACAGCCAGGTGACTCGGTAACCCGTGACGAAGTACTGGTTGATATTGAAACAGATAAGGTCGTGCTGGAAGTGCCTGCCCCTGCTGATGGGGTGTTGGAGTCCATCATTGAAGATGAAGGGTCAACCGTATTAGCGAAACAGGCCATCGCTAAGATCAAAGAAGGTGCTGTCGCAGGTGAGCCAACCAAAGACGTTCCTGCACAATCAGAGTCTTCACCTGATAAGCGCCATACGGCTTCTCTTGAGGAGGAGACGAACGACGCGTTAAGTCCCGCGGTACGTCGTTTGCTCGCGGAGCATGATCTCTCAGCAGACGCAGTGAAAGGCACAGGCGTGGGTGGACGCATTACGCGAGAAGATGTTGAAGCACACCTTAAGAGCCAGCCAGAGCAGAGTGAGCAAAAAGCACAAAGCCAAGACGTGCCACCGGTGGCGGAACGCGGCGAGAAGCGTGTGCCAATGACGCGTCTGCGTAAGCGTGTCGCTGAGCGCTTGTTAGAAGCGAAAAACAGTACCGCGATGCTCACCACGTTCAACGAAGTGAACATGAAGCCAATCATGGATCTGCGTAAGCAATACCGTGACAGCTTCGAAGAGCGTCACGATATTCGCCTCGGCTTTATGTCTTTCTATGTCAAAGCGGTGGTAGAGGCCTTGAAGCGTTACCCAGAAGTCAACGCGTCCATCGATGGTGATGATATCGTTTATCATAACTATTTTGATGTCAGCATGGCGGTATCCACACCACGTGGCTTGGTCACACCAGTGCTGCGCGATTGCGACAAGCTGGGCTTTGCGGATATTGAAAAGGGCATTCGCGATTTGGCGATTAAAGGCCGTGATGGCAAGCTCACCGTTGATGAACTGACAGGCGGTAACTTCACGCTCACCAATGGCGGTGTGTTTGGCTCATTAATGTCAACGCCGATCATTAACCCTCCTCAAGCAGCCATTCTTGGCATGCACAAGATCCAAGACCGCCCGATGGCGGTGGATGGCAAGGTCGAAATCTTGCCGATGATGTACCTCGCGCTTTCTTATGATCACCGTTTGATTGACGGTCGTGAATCGGTAGGCTTCTTGGTGACCATCAAAGAACTTCTAGAAGACCCAACACGTCTGCTTCTGGACGTTTAATGGCGTTTCCCCGTGTTGGCGGGGGCGTCATTTTGAGGGGACGGAGGTCCCCTCACTTGGAAAGCAAAAAGACACAATAATGGACACTAACACGGATAGAACATCATGAATCTGCACGAATATCAGTCAAAGCAGCTGTTCGCTGAATATGGTCTACCAGTTTCAGAGGGCTATGCTTGCGATACTCCACAAGAAGCTGCCGAAGCAGCCGATAAAATTGGCGGAAACAAATGGGTAGTAAAATGCCAAGTCCACGCCGGTGGCCGTGGTAAAGCGGGTGGTGTAAAACTGGCCAACTCCAAAGAAGAAATCCGCGAGTTTGCGCAACAATGGCTAGGTAAAAACCTGGTGACCTTTCAAACCGACGAAAACGGTCAACCCGTAAGCAAAATTTTGGTTGAGTCATGCACTGATATTGCCAAAGAGCTTTATCTGGGTGCGGTTGTCGATCGCGGCTCTCGTCGTGTTGTCTTTATGGCATCGACTGAAGGCGGTGTTGAAATCGAGAAGGTGGCGGAAGAAACCCCTGAGCTAATCCATAAAGCATCGATCGATCCGCTCGTGGGTCCTCAGCCATACCAGGGCCGTCAACTGGCGTTTAAATTGGGCCTAGAAGGTGAACAAATTAAGCAGTTTACCAAAATCTTTGTGGGTATCGGCCAGCTATTTTTGGATAAAGATATCGCATTGGTTGAGGTTAACCCTCTGGTTATTACTGACCAAGGTAACTTGCACTGCTTGGATGCGAAATTGGCCATTGATAGCAACGCTGTTTATCGCCAGCCAAAGGTACGTGCAATGCACGACCCGAGCCAAGATGATGAGCGAGAGGCCCACGCCGCACAGTGGGAGCTTAACTATGTTGCGCTCGACGGCAACATTGGCTGCATGGTTAACGGCGCGGGCTTGGCCATGGGCACCATGGACATTGTTAATTTACACGGTGGCAGCCCAGCTAACTTCCTCGATGTGGGCGGTGGCGCGACCAAAGAGCGCGTAACAGAAGCGTTTAAAATCATTCTGTCTGACAGCAACGTCAAGGCTGTCTTGGTGAATATCTTCGGCGGTATTGTGCGCTGCGATCTTATCGCAGATGGCATCATTGGTGCGGTCGAAGAAGTTGGCGTTAAAGTTCCTGTGGTGGTTCGCCTCGAGGGAAATAATGCTGATGTCGGTGCCAAGAAACTGGCCGATAGTGGTTTGAATATCATTGCGGCAACATCGCTAACCGAAGCCGCTCAAAAAGTCGTTGCTGCCGCGGAGGGTAAATAACAATGTCAGTGCTGATTAATAAAGATACCAAGGTGATCTGCCAAGGTTTTACAGGTGGACAAGGTACGTTTCATTCAGAGCAAGCGATTGAGTATGGAACACAAATGGTCGGCGGTGTATCACCGGGTAAAGGCGGTACGACGCACCTAGGTTTGCCGGTGTTTAACACGGTGGCCGATGCGGTCGAGGCGACAGGTGCGACCGCATCAGTGATTTATGTCCCTGCCCCTTTCTGTAAAGACGCGATCCTAGAAGCGATCGATGCCGGTATCGAGCTGATTGTATGTATTACCGAAGGTATCCCAACGCTGGATATGCTGGAAGTAAAAGTGAAGCTAGATCAAGCAGGCGTGCGGATGATTGGCCCTAACTGTCCAGGTGTGATCACCCCGGATGAGTCTAAGATCGGCATTATGCCAGGCCACATTCATCAGTCTGGCAAAGTGGGTATTGTGTCACGCTCAGGCACATTGACCTATGAAGCCGTCAAACAAACCACTGACGAAGGCTTTGGCCAGTCTACCTGTGTCGGCATTGGTGGGGACCCTATCCCAGGCTCAAACTTTATCGACATTTTAGAAATGTTCGAAAAGGATCCGGCGACCGAGGCGATCGTGATGATCGGTGAGATTGGCGGGACAGCAGAAGAGGAAGCGGCGGCTTACATTAAAGCCAATGTGACCAAGCCCGTTGTGGCTTATATTGCTGGGGTAACGGCACCTCCAGGTAAGCGCATGGGTCATGCGGGAGCAATTATTTCTGGTGGTAAAGGAACCGCAGACGATAAATTTGCTGCCCTAGAAGCAGCGGGCGTTACGACCGTTAAAAGCCTGGCTGATATTGGTAAAGCATTGCGCGAAAAAACAAGCTGGTAAGCCAGACAAGGTAATCGCATCAATTAAAGCCGCTCTGATGAGCGGCTTTGTTATGCAATCAACTTTGTTGTTATGAGTTTGAACGACTGGGTAGTAGTTGAGCCAACATAAAGACACTGGCTGCTGCCACCACCACAGACGGGCCTGCAGGCGTGTCATAAAACCAAGAGCCTGCCATGCCTAGCATCACTGCAGCCATCCCAATGAGACTAGCAAACGAGGCCATTTGCTCTGGGGTTGACGCGATGCGCCGTGCCGTTGCCGCCGGGATGATTAACATGGAGGTAATAATCAATGCCCCGACAAATTTCATCGCCAGCGCAATCACCAAGCCAATGAGTAGCATCAATAACAGCCGCAGCTTTTCTACCGCAATACCTTCTACCTTGGCAAGCTCTTCGCTGACGGTCATCGATAGCAGTTGCTCCCAGTAATAGGCCAACACCCCCAGTGTTAGGCAGGCACCGATCGCTAACCATGTAAGATCAGCAAACGAGACCGCCAACAGGTCGCCAAACAAATAAGCCATGAGATCGACGCGCATATTGTCTAAAAAACTCACCGAGACCAGCCCCAGTGACAGGGCACTGTGAGCCAATATACCGAGCAAGGTATCAGTAGAGACCAGATGTTGGCGCTGTAGTCCCACCAATAAAACCGCTAGGAGTAAACAGGTGATCACGAGTGCGAGGTTTAAGTCGATTTGTAGCAAAAAGCCTAACGCTAACCCGAGCAGTGAGGCGTGAGCGAGGGTATCGCCAAAGTACGCCATCCGCCGCCAGACCACAAATGAGCCCAAAGGGCCGGCAATGGCGGCGATCAATAAGCCGCCCATGATAGGGGCAAGTAAGAACTCAATCATGATGATGCTCTTGGTGTTCGCAGCTTACAGGTTGCCCTGCAAGATCATGTTTATGATGATGATGGTGGTGGTAGAGCGCAAGTTGCTCACTGGTTTGGCGACCAAACATTGCCACATAAGAAGGGTGCTGCGAGATAGCATCGGGCTCACCGGAGCAGCAGACATGATGCTGCAAACAAATCACTTCATCGGTTTTGGCCATGACTAAATGCAAGTCATGTGAGACCATGAGTACTGCGCACCCAAGGCTATCGCGCAACTGGCTAATCAGGCTATACATCTCCAACTGACCACTGACATCAACCCCTTGTACTGGTTCATCTAACACGAGCACATCAGGGTGCTTTAAAATCGCGCGGGCGAGCAGCACGCGTTGGGTTTCACCGCCAGAGAGAGTATGCATATTCGCATATTGCAAGGATTCGGCATTGACTGTTTGTAGCGCGTGGCTAATCTGCGCATTGGTATAACGTGTGCCGAGACGAATAAAGCGATCAACCGTGAGTGGCAGGGTTTGATTCAACTGCAACTTCTGAGGCACATAACCGATTTTTACGTCTCGGGCTATCTGTACTTTGCCAGCGCTCGGCTTAACTAAACCGATCAGTGCTTTAACAAGCGTTGATTTTCCTGCGCCATTGGGGCCAATTAGCGTGGTAATTTGCCCACGCTTTAGTTGCATTGAAACCTTGTCCAGCACATGGCGGCCATTGAAGGTCACCGTCACCGCATCGAGCGAGACTAGCGAGTCAGTCATAGTGAAAAAAGCATTGTGAATTAGAATTGTTATATTATAACATTTATCGCCAGTGAGAAAACATAAGAATGAGAGGAAAGATGACTGCGCGTATTATTGGGGTATTTATTGCACTACTACTGGCATTGCCCGCGCAAGCCACTTCGGTAATGACATCGGTCAAGCCATTACAGCTGATCGCGGCAGGGCTTGTGACACAAGACGATACCGTCGATGTGTTGTTGCCGCCGGGAGCGTCACCGCATAGCTATGCCCTAAAGCCATCGGACATACGCGGTTTAAACCAAGCGGATGTGATGGTTTGGGTGGGACCCGAGCTAGAGCTTTTTCTGTCTAAATTGTTGGAAGATAAACCGTCGGTATTGACCTTGACGCAGGTCGAGAATATGCCTTTGCGCCATTTTGATGGCGGGCACCATCATCATCATGGTCACGATCATGGCGAGCACAATATTGACCCGCACCTTTGGTTGGGACCAAAAACGACCCGAGTCGCGGCGCAAGCCATTACAGACGCACTGATTGAGGCCGCGCCTGATAAAGCAGAGCAATATCAGGCCAACCTGACTCGCTTTAATGAACAGCTTGATCAAACCGTTGCCGATATTCAGCAAGATCTCGCCAGCCGTATTCAATCAGGGTATTTTGTCTTCCATGATGCCTATGGTTATTTTGAGGATGCTTTTGGCCTCGAAAAAACAGGCCATTTTACGGTTGATCCCAGTCAAAAGCCTGGGGCGAAAACCCTGGTGACGATTCGCCGAGGTTTGCTTAATCATGATGCGACCTGTATCTTCACTGAGCCGCAGTTTAATCCCGCACTGATTGATGCTGTGACACGACATAATGACGTCAGTGTACTTGCCTTAGATCCATTGGCGACATCCATTCCGGTAGCGCCTGATAGCTATCAGGTGTTTTTAAAAGATTTAGGAAATCGTTTCACACGTTGTTTAAAGCATGAAACTACTGACTAACTGGCTCGCTGTGACAGCCAGACTTCCTCGCCAGCACAAGCTGGCCCTTGCGTCATTATCTCTTTTGGTTGGCGCTGCCCTCATGTGGCAGCCCCATCCTTTTTCTCCCAAAGAACGGCAACCGTTGCCGGCGGTCAATCAACACCAAGCGCCGGCGACAGTGGATCACAGTGAACCGATTGAGCAAAGCATGGATGCAAACGATCCTGCTTTGAGTGTGCCTGAAGACGCACTCGAGCAAGACATCACATCTGAGGCGCCCCGTGTTCATCATCACACCGTCGCGGCAGGGGATACACTCGGCGAGATTTTCTCACAGTATGGTCTGTCTATCGGTCAGCTTTACCAAATGCTGGATGTGAACGATAAAGCTGGCGATATTCGCCGCGGACAAAAAATGGAATGGCAAGTTGACGAGGAAGGTCGACTGCTGACGTTCACCGTTTATCAATCGATTAAATACCGCGACTATTACCAGTTCGAACAAGGTACCGTTGACTATCAGCGCTTGGAAACCAAAGGCGAGTTTGAGAGTGTGACCTTGATAGGACGGGTGAACAGTAGCTTTTATCAGCAGGCGCGCCAAGCTGGGCTCACACCTAATCAGATTCAAAATCTGGTCTCGGCGTTACAGTGGCGTTTTGACTTTGGACGTCAATCTCGTCGCGGCGATCAGTTTGCGGTACAAGTAAACAGAGAGTTCATCGACAATAAACCCGTGTCATCGGGTAAGGTCACGGCCATGCTCTACAAATCGGGAGGTCGAGACATTTTTGTCTATCGTCATCATGATGGACGCTTTTATGATCAGCAAGGGCAGAGTCTGGATCGCGCGCTCCGTCGTTATCCCACCGCGAAGCGCTATCGTATTAGCTCATCGTTCAACCCACATCGTAAACACCCGATCACCGGGCGTATTTCACCGCATAATGGCACTGACTTCGCGACGCCAGTCGGTACCTCAGTATTGGCCGCCGGTGATGGTGTTGTCGTTAAAGCACGCAAACATCGGTTAGCAGGTAATTACGTGGTGATCAAACACGGGCGTGAGTATTCTACCCGATACTTACATTTAAACCGGATTTTAGTGAAGCCGGGCGATCATGTGTCGATGGGGCAGAGAATTGGTTTGAGTGGTAATACCGGTCGCTCAACGGGGCCTCATCTTCATTTCGAATTGCTCAAATATGGCCACCCAGTCAATGCGATGAAGGTGCCGCTGCCTGAAGCGCACCCGGTTCCTAATGACGAGCGTAGGGCGTTTCAGCGTCAAGCTAAACGTGCCCATCAGGCGTTGGCGCAGCGATTAAATGGGTAATGAGTGTCAATTATGTGAGGCCTAGCTCACATTTAGGGTTGCAGGGTTTTATTTAGAGGCAGGTCGCACGACACTACGTCACTGAATCCTGCAACCTGTCTCTCTTCTCGTACATGAAACGCCAATGTCTCTGTTTGTTATGGCTGGCTCTCATCTTTCCTTGCCTACCTTTGCAGGCGCATGATGCGTTGCTCTCATCGTTTCAGTCATACGGCGGTCTTAATGGCCTCGGTGATGTCCGTGATGTGGCGGTGCAGTCATCTGGCGGTATGTGGCTGTTGGATAACCAAGGACGCATTCATTTTTTTGATGGCCATCAGCGCCATCCACTCAACGATGCCCTGACCTTGCCTGATGAAAAGATACTGACCATTGCGTATGCTCACCAGGCGCTTTGGATGGCAGGGAGAGAACATGTTTATCGTTTCCAGCCAAGTACCAATACGCTTACCGCTTTCCCATTGCCCGATGCCGTTGCCCAGACGCGCACTGATTCTGCGCCTCACCCCCGCCAATCGCCACGACTGGCGACGATCAATAATACGCTATGGCACATTCAAAGCGGCCAGATAAGCGTCTATCAACGGGAAGATAAGGCATTTCACGTGTGGCGAACGGGTCCGTGGCGTGCTGATAACGTTTGGTTCACTGCGGGCCATCGACTATTTGCGGTCGGGACAAGCTTATACCAACTCAGTGACGCGGGTGTGCGTCAACTGACACGCTTTTCTACGCCGATTACAGCGATCACGGCGAAACAAGACAGAGCCTGGATCAGTACCGAAAAGCGTGTTTATCTACTAGCATTGTCGGGCGATCAAGTAAAAGCACAACACGTGTTGAATACTCGTGGAGGCTACCAAAGAATGACGGTCGGCTCGGGCGGGTTGTGGGCCGCTAATCACAATGGGTTATTTCGACTTTCCCTCGATGGCGTCGCGACGCCGGCTTGGCAGCCAGGCGATCAGCGCATTGCTGGCCAAAGCATCACGTTTTTATGGGCAGATTTTGAGGGGGGAATTTGGTTTTCAACCGATCAGGCGACACGTTATCGTGCGCCGGGCCAGCGTTGGATCACGCATCAACACCGCGTCTTTCCCAGCGTGTTTACCCATGGTTTTATGGCGCAAAGTAACCCTTGGGCGCTAGAGGGGGACAGTTGGCGCGATTTAAGTGGGTATCGCACTCTACCGTCGCCCTCGGTCGTACCAAGCGACAAATACCTCAGTGCTACCCGAGACGCTCAGCGCCTTTGGTGGTCAACACCGTCAGGTACGCAAGGGATTAATACGCTAACAGGGGCAAGCATCGTCATCCCCGATCGGTTGGCAACCTTGCCCGCTGAGCATTTATATACTGATGCCGAGGGCACAATCTGGTTATCGGTTGACGACCAGGTGATGCGCTATTGGCCGGACACACAGACGTTGGTTAGTTATGGCACACGATGGCAGACTCATCACGCGGGTAAGGTGTTAGGCTTTTACGATGATGGTCGCGGCAGTGTTTGGATCCGTGATCAGCATGGGTTAACACGGTATCGAGAGGGGCAGTTTAAGTCGATACCTTTGGCAAAAGACCGGCTGCCTGTGCAGGATATGTATACCGATGAACGAGGTCGTTTATGGTTCACCAGTGCGCGCGGTGTATATCAATACGATCCTAGCGCTGCAGACGCCGCATCATTGGTTTATTTATCGCTACCCGATGAGCGATTCCACTGTGTCACGGGTAACCGCGATGGCATATGGGCCTACAGTAACCAAGCATTGGTACACATTGCTCCGCGAGGGTTTGTGCGCACATTTCGTCTCCCCTCTGAGGCAGAAAAAGTAGCCTGTTACGCGACCCAAGCCCATCAGCTCACGCTGCTGGCAGGGGATTATATCTACCAGGTAGATACTGACCAATTGGCGTTTTCTTTGCGTAAACCGCCAAACGTCGTGATTGGCGCTGTTTGGCAGCAACGTAAGCGTTGGCGTATTGGCCCTCGACAGCAAACGGCGGTGACATTACTCGAGCAAAGCCCCGCCTATCTCGCGTGGGGGAGTTGGCCACCAGAACGACAAGTGACACGCGTACATTATCAGCTCGTGCCTTATCAGCACGCTGGGCAGCCAATGGCTGATAAACTGGCTGCTTGGCAGCAAACCGGTAGTGATACGATTTCCTTGGCCAATATGGTGGGCGGGCACTATCAATTACGTATTGCTATCCCGCGTGATGGCGCCTCCCATACTGTGTTAGACATCTCTGTCTCTCTGCCTCTATTGCCTCACATTATCAATGGCATGGTCCTGGCCTGCTTTGTGAGCCTGGTGCTTGCGGCTGTCATCTTAGCCTTGAGACAACGTCACTTGTCGGCGGTGCACATAGACACATCGAGCGTGCCCACATCTGGGTCGCGGGATGACATCT
Organism: Salinivibrio sp. HTSP; assembly: GCF_003390965.1. Lineage (NCBI taxonomy): Bacteria > Pseudomonadati > Pseudomonadota > Gammaproteobacteria > Vibrionales > Vibrionaceae > Salinivibrio > Salinivibrio sp. HTSP. The sequence continues at coordinate 23,219 of NZ_PXUD01000037.1, read as the reverse complement.
CAGCTACCACATATCCTCTTGGATGTGAATCGCCCTCATCACTGGCGCTGGATTCAGACCAAGCCAATCAGCGGTGGGCCGCCGAGTTTGAGAATGTTATCGCGGCCAGGTACCAAGATCCTGACTTTTCAATGGCTCAGATAGCCGGCGCGTTAGCGATGTCAGAGCGTAATTTGCAACGTAAGTGTCGACAGTATTTTGGTGTGACAGTGACCTCTTATGTGACGCAGAAACGGCTGAGTGATGCCGCTACGCGCTTGCAGCATGGCCATGCCGTGGCGGATGTGGCTGAAGCTTGTGGCTATCGCGATCCGGCCTATTTTAGCCAACGGTTTAAAAGCTACTTTGGTGTTAGTCCCTCGCATTATCGATGCGCGACGACTGATGTGACCGTGGCAGATATCGATGACTAGCGCCGGTGTGAAACCTCAGGTAACGAAATACGTGTAAAAGAAAACGTGGCATAACCGGGGAGCCATGCCACGGGTGTCAACGACACCTTCGCTTGCTGCCGAGGGCGGGGAACCACCCTGGTAAAAAAGGGGCTGGTCAGACGTGTTCTCCCTTAACCAGTGACGTCAATATACCCTAATGTGAGCGGGTATTGTTATGACGAAACCGCCAATCTTATTTTGATAGGTATGCGGTTAACCTATTGATAAATAATTACTTATGCCGTTTTTCTTTTGGTTTTGACGAAAATAACGAAGTGCACTTACGTCTTGATGACTAATCCACTGGCGGCGAGGGTCTCTCTCAGCTGGTCGATAAGGGGCTGGGTTTGTTCTCGAGGACGATGCCCCACTTGTAGGTGGCCCCAAATCGGATTTGGCCATACCGGATCCGTTTTAAACCGAGCAACATGATGGAGATGGAGCTGGGGAACCAGGTTGCCAATCGCGGCGATATTGAGCTTGTCAGGGTAAAATAAACGCTCAAGACAGCGCGCGACTATGGCTGACTCTTGCCACAGCGATTGCTGCTCAGTATCGTCAAGGTGGTGAATTTCTTCGATATCCCGCTTACGTGGGATCAGCAAAAGCCATGGACCAATATCGGCATGCGCAAGCCGTAACTGACAAAGTGGGAAATCACCGACATACGCGCTATCGGCGGCTAATCGTGAGTGGAGAACAAAGGACATATAAACTCCTGATTGAAATGCGAGTGCTTAGCTTACATCACAACTTGCTTTTGGGTCACAAACTCCTCACCGAATAGGCGGATTCGCCTCATAAGAAACAAAAAGCAAGTACGCTTAACACAATGTTGAAAGCTAAATGTGTCGACGAATGCGAGAGGAGGTGGCATGCACTATCAAGACGTCCTAGCTTTTTGGTTTGGCGACGAGCGTAGTGAGTCGGTTCCTTCGTCCGCCGCGCAGGCACGATGGTTTGGCGGTCGCCAAGACGTTGATGATGCGATTCGCGAGCGATTCCAATCTTGGGTCAGTGCCGCTGGCGCGGGCACATTAAATGACTGGGCCCAGATCCCAGAGGGGCGTTTGGCATTGATTATTCTGCTCGATCAATTCCCCCGAAACTTATATCGCGGGTTGGCAGCCGCCTATCGATATGATGCCTTGGCGTTGGCGCTATGTAAGGCAGGGCTGGCGAAAGGCGACGACCAAGCCTTAACGCCGCTTCAGCGGGTGTTCTTCTATCTCCCCTTAGAGCATGCTGAAGAAGAAACAGACCAAGAAGAAGCATTGTTTCGGTTTGATCAACTGCGTCAGCAAGTGAGTGGGGAGGCAACGGCTTGGTTCCAACAATGCTTTGATTATGCACGCCAACATTACGACATCATCGCCACCTTTGGTCGATTTCCTCATCGCAATGCGGTGATGGGACGGTTATCGACCCCCGAGGAACGGTTATGGCTTAGCGAAACGGATCAGCATTTTGGTCAGGGATAAAAAAGCGCCCACTTGCAACAAGTGGGCGCAGCGCTTCTGTGCTTATCCGAACAACACAGATAAGCCAACCTGGTTACATGCGCTCTAGCGTGTCGATCCCCAACAGATCTAAGCCTTGCTTGATGGTCTTGGCCGTCAATGCCGCCATTCTGAGGCGGCTTTGGCGAGTGTCCCCTTCAGAAAGCAAGATAGGGCACGCTTCGTAGAAGCTGGAGAATAAACCAGCCAGCTCAAACAGATAGCTACACATCAGGTGAGGTTGACCCTCGAGCGCCACCGATTTAACCGCTTCTTCAAACTGAAGCAGTTTGGCGACCAGCGCTTTTTCTTTCTCATGCTCAATCAGCATTTCACCGTCGAGCGCATCACGGTCAACCCCAGACTTGGCAAAGACTGACGCCACACGGGTATAGGCATACTGCATATAAGGGGCGGTGTTGCCCTCGAAGGCCAGCATGTGATCCCAGTCGAAGATATAGTCTGTGGTACGATGCTTTGACAGATCGGCATATTTGACGGCTGCCATCGCCACCGTGGTTGAGATATCGCGCTGCGTCTCAGCATCCATCTCAGGATTTTTCTCAGCGATCAGCGCTTTAGCACGTGTTTCTGCTTCATCGAGTAAGTCAGCAAGACGAACGGTGCCACCTGAGCGTGTCTTAAAGGGTTTACCGTCTTTGCCGAGCATCATGCCAAAAGCGTGGTGCTCAAGGCTGACCGAGTCCGGCACATAGCCAGCTTTGCGTACAATGGTCCACGCTTGCATCAGGTGCTGGTGCTGGCGTGAGTCAATAAAGTAGAGCACACGGTCGGCATTGAACTGCTCGTAGCGATATTTAGCGCAAGCAATATCCGTGGTGGTATACAAATAGCCACCATCACGTTTTTGGATGATCACACCCATTGGCTCGCCGTCTTTGTTTTTGTACTCGTCGAGAAAGACAACTTGCGCGCCATCGTCTTCTACGGCAATCCCTTTGGCTTTTAAGTCTTCAACAATACCGGGCAGCATATCGTTATACAGACTTTCACCCATCACGTCTTTATTGCTCAATGAGACATTCAGGCGATCATAGTTACGTTGGTTTTGCTCCAACGTCACTTTCACCAGTTTTTCCCACTTTTCTTTGCAATAGGCATCGCCGCGCTGCAGGCGAACCACGTAGTCGCGCGCTGTTGCAGCAAAGGCGTCATCTTCATCGTAACGGGCTTTGGATTCACGATAGAAGTTTTCGATATCGCCAAGCTCCATGGAAATATCGTCACCGCGTGACTCGTGTAATTCTAAGTTGGCAATGAGCATGCCGAACTGGGTTCCCCAGTCACCTAGGTGGTTGGCGCGGGTGACGTTGTGACCCAAAAACTCCAGTGTGCGTACGACAGCATCACCAATAATGGTGGAGCGAAGGTGGCCAACGTGCATTTCTTTTGCCACGTTGGGGGCTGAATAGTCCACCACAATATTTTGTGTGTCTTGTTTGTCGACACCGAGGCGTGCGTCCGACAGGGCGGCATCGGCTTGCTTTGCCAACCACTGATCATTCAAAAAGATATTGATAAACCCAGGACCAGCGATTTCTGTTTTACTCGCCACATCACCTAAATCGAGGGCGTCCAACACTTTCTGGGCAAATTCACGGGGATTTGTACCGAGCTTTTTGGCTGCGCCCATCACACCATTGGCTTGATAGTCACCAAATTGTGGCTTCGCAGACTGACGCACTGCCGCTGGCGTGCCCTCAGGCGCACCCGCCGCAACCATCGCGGCAGACACTTTTTCGTTAAGAAGACTTTGAATATTCACTTGCTTACCTTTACTACTAGCCGGGCTGATTATGAATGACCCGTTTTGTGGGCTTCCAGCTTATTAATACAAGAATCCGCCAACACTGCACTGCCACGTAACCAAGCGTGCAAACACAGTGTTGGCGGGATGCTGTATTGTTGCGAACCATGACGTCAATCGACGCGGATTATCCCTAATGATACCCATAAAACAGCAGGCATTGGCAATAGTTATTCAACACCATCCTTGATATCTTTCGCGACTGGAAGACAACGAGCACCTTAAAACCTTGAGAGGTCACTGTGCATGATGCCAGCAATTGGACATCCCTGATGCGAGATCAAGCAGCTTTTACAGATAAAATCAATCAGTTGCTAGAAGTACTGGCCTTTCATCCTTATGCACTCGCGCCAATCATTACCAGCGAAGCCAGTGCTTAAGCACTGGCTCAACCAATGTTGTCGTTTTACAAGATCACGGTTTTATTGCCATGGACAAACACACGGTCCTCGGTGACAGACTCGATGGCCTGACTCAATACGCTCTTTTCTACATCTCGACCCGCTTTGGCCATATCTTGTGCGCTAAAGCTGTGATCAACATGAATCACGTCTTGGCCAATAATCGGTCCCTCATCTAAATCATTAGTGACAAAATGCGCCGTCGCGCCAATGATTTTAACCCCACGCTCGAATGCTTGGTGGTAGGGACGGGCCCCGATAAACGCAGGCAAAAAGCTGTGATGGATATTGATGATGCGATGCGGATACTGGGCGACAAAGTCAGGTGTCAGAACTCGCATGTATTTCGCGAGAATAATGTAGTCAGGCTGATGGGATTGAATCGCTTTGAGCATCGCTTGCTCGTGCTCTTCACGACTCAGACCTTCATGGCTGACATAATGAAAAGGAATATCAAAGCGCTCAGTCAGATGTTGTAGTTTGTCGTAATTACCCACCACTGCGGCAATATCAATCTCGAGCGAGCCATCATAAGCTTTCATTAGAATGTCGCCGAGGCAGTGGGATTCTTTGGTGACCATGATGACGACGCGTTTGCGGCGCGAGCTAATCAGCTGGCGCTGGCTGCCAGGCGGTAGCGCATGGTCAAGGTCGAGAAGCAGGGTGTGATCGTTAAAAATCCCCTCTAGCTCAGTGCGCATATAAAACTGCCCAGTGACATTATCAACATACTCTCGGTTGTGAATAATGTTGAGCTGATGTTTATAGCAAATGTTGGTGATGGTCGCGATGAGCCCTTGAGCGTCAGGACAGTCCGTGAGAAGTGTTTTTCGTTCCATGTTGGTCGTGTACTGCTGATGACTAAACCCTCGGTTGTACCCTGTCTCAGCCGCAAGGTCAAAGTGATTTTACGATGCGTCACGGGTTTCTCAGGGGAGTGGTTTCATCCCGTAGAGGGGTTTGGCATAATGGCGGCTTTCCCCCTGTGTATTTATACAATGATCCGTAAGGTTTTCTCAGACAACGGTGCGCTGGCTAAAGCGATTGATGGTTTTGTGCCTCGCCAGCCGCAAACAGATATGGCGATTGCTGTTGATACGGCCATTCGTGACCAAGGCCAGCTCGTGGTGGAAGCGGGCACAGGAACCGGGAAAACCTATGCCTATCTCGCCCCTGTTTTATTAAGTGGTAAAAAGGCCATCATCAGCACTGGCTCGAAAAATCTGCAAGAGCAGCTTTACCACCGTGATTTACCGCTGATGAAGTCAGCCTTGGGCTACACAGGGACGACCGCCTTATTGAAAGGTCGCGTTAATTACCTGTGTCCAGAGCGACTCGAGCGACAAATTAGTGAGTGCCATCGTCCCGACAGCGAGCCTGGGCAATTGAGTCAGCTGGTTAAAATTCGTGAGTGGTCGTCGTATACCGAGTCGGGGGATCTGAGCGAGTGTGACGCACTGGCTGAAGATAGCCCCCTGATCCCTGTAGTGACGTCTACCAATGACAATTGCCTTGGTAAAGACTGTCCAAGCTATGAAGACTGTTATGTGGTTAAAGCGCGGCGTCGTGCGATGGATGCCGACGTGGTGGTGGTTAACCATCACCTCTTTTTGGCTGATGTGGCCATCAAAGAAACGGGGTTTGGCGAGTTGATCCCAGAAGCAGACGTGATGGTGTTTGATGAAGCGCACCAGCTGCCCGATATCGCCAGTCAGTATTTTGGTCAATCGCTATCTAGTCGACAATTGCAAGATGTTGCCAAAGACATTCATATCGCCTATCGCACTGAGCTACGGGATACGCGTCAACTGGAAAAAGTCGCTGATCGCCTTTCGCAAGCGGCGATGGATATGCGCTTGGTGATGGGCGAGCCCGGATATCGAGGTAATTGGCGTGAACTTCAGGCTTCGCCCACGGTTGAAAAAGAGTTGGTACGATTGGCTGACGCGCTCGAACTTGCCCATGATGTAGTGAAGTTATCCTTGGGGCGAAGCCAATTACTTGACGCTGCGTTTGACCGGATTACCTTATTTAAAGCGCGGCTTGCACGCTTAAAAGACACCTCAATCACCGGGTACTCCTACTGGTACGAATGTACGCGGCATCACTTTAGCCTCAATATTACTCCCTTATCGGTGGCGGATCGCTTTCGTGAGCAAATGGCCGAACAGGGGGGCGCTTGGATTTTTACCTCCGCGACCTTGGCCGTTGAAGGGGACTTTGCGCACTTTAACCACCGCCTAGGGATTGACGCTAAGCAGCAAATGACGCTGGAAAGCCCCTTTGACTATCCCAATCAGGCGAGGCTTTGCGTGCCCCGACACGTGCCGGAAACCAATAGTTTTCGTCGAGCCAACAAACTGGCCGCATTATTGGGACCGGTGATCGAACGTAACCAAGGGCGTTGCTTTTTCCTATGCACGTCGCATCAAATGGTACGAGAGCTATCAGCCCTGTTTCGTGAGCATCTGTCATTGCCCGTCCTCATGCAAGGAGAGATGCCCAAGCAGCGCCTATTGGCAGAATATTTGTCGTTGGGCAATGCCTTGCTGGTGGCGACGGGCGCCTTTTGGGAGGGCATTGATGTGCGTGGGCAAGCGCTTAGTTGTGTGATCATCGATAAACTCCCATTTGCCTCCCCCGATGATCCTTTATTAAAAGCACGAATAGAAGATTGTAAATTGCAAGGGGGCGATCCCTTTGCTCAGGTACAGATCCCCGAAGCGGTGATCACCCTAAAACAAGGGGTGGGGCGTCTTATTCGGGATCAACAAGATTTTGGTGCACTGGTTATTTGTGACAACCGATTGGTGACCCGCGCATACGGCGCAACCTTTTTGCGCAGTTTGCCGGCGATCCCTCGCACGCGGGACTTACACCACATCGACGATTTTTTGTCGGGCAGTGACACCAACAGCAACATAATGAACTCGTATTCATTCGATCAACCGATAGAGGGTTAAATGACGCTACGAATATTGGCCGTAGATACGGCGACCGAAAACTGCTCTGTCGCACTGTGCTGTGATGACCAGATTATCACGCGCAGCGAAATTGCACCGCGTGAGCATACCAACAAGATCCTCCCCATGGTTGATGAAGTATTGGCAGAAGCGGGGGTTGAACTGGCGCAGTTAGATGCGCTGGCGTTTGGCCGCGGGCCAGGAAGCTTCACCGGTGTGCGTATTGGCATTGGTATTGCACAAGGTTTAGCGTTTGGGGCGGATGTACCCATGATTGGTGTCTCAACATTGGCGGCGATGGCAGCACAAAGCTATCGGCTACACAACGCGACCCAAGTACTGGCGGCGATTGATGCGCGTATGAGTGAACTCTATGTCGGCCAATATCGGCGGACTGACACTGGCGCATGGCAGTGTGTCGGTGAAGAGAGGGTCGTCGCCCCGGAAGCACTCACCCCTGACTGTACTGAGGGAGTGTGGACATTGGCAGGAACCGGCTGGGCAGCCTATCCTGATCTAGCCGCTCGCTTGGCATTGCAGACGGCGTCGTCAGAGGTGTTATACCCCCAAGCACAAGATATGCTGGAGATTGCTAAGCATGCGTATCATGCGGGAGACATGGTCGCAGCGGAACTTGCTAGCCCCACATATCTGCGGGACAAAGTCACTTGGAAAAAGTTACCCGGGCGCGAATAACCCCCATGAGGCCGGCAGCATAGGACGTGAATATGGTATCGATTAACGGTGTATCCTCCCCACAGACAAACCGGCCTAACCACCCCCAGCGCACAGGCAAAAAGCCGCAAACCACGCGCAAGCAAACGCCCAAGACGACACAGGTGGCTAAGGCGGTGCGCCAACGTGTCGATCCCGCCGCGATTGCGCAAGCCGAGCAGGCGAAGCAAGAGTACGTGCAATATGATTTGCCGGACGGTCGCGGCCGTCAAGCGATGGCTTCCTATTTCGCGGTGTTAAATCAAGCCAGGCGAGAGGAACTGATCAACTTAGTGGGCGTCGATATCTATGTATGATGTGGCGTGAAAGGAGCCTGATATGAAATCTTACTTGTTTGCCTTATGCGGCGTGCTATTACTGAGTGGCTGTACCAGTTTGCCTGAGTCATTAAAAGGCCGGATGGACCAGCCCGTGACCGAATACCCGGTGGTCGCGAAAATGACCCAAGCAAATCAAGGAGAAGAGGTACGCCTGGGTGGCTTGATTGTCGGGGTGAATAACCGTGAGCAGGACTCCGTGGTTGAAATCGTGGCCTTGCCCACGTCGACAGCGGGTCGGCCTGATATCGATGCCTCGTCACTGGGGCGCTTCAAAGCGATTTTTACTGGCTTTATTGAACCGGCTGATTATGCCAAAGGCCGGCCAATAACAGTGTTGGGCGATTTTCAGGGCCGTCAGGCGGGAAAAGTGGGGGATTACTCCTATGATTACCCCGTGCTTAGGGTAAAAGGACATCAGCTTTGGGATATTGAACAGCATGTGGTTGATGATGACAGACCTTATTGCTACGGCTTGTACTGCTCCCGAGTGCGCATTGGCGTTGGCACGGGACGGGTGCAAAGCGTGATTAGTTTACCTTATTAGCCCTCAAATGGGATCGTGATGATGACACCGCCATTGACGGAGACATTCGAGGCATTATTGGCGTCTGATCCGGCAGTACTCGGGTTATCGTCTGGCTTAACGCCGACCTCGATGCGACTTAATGATGTGACAGTGGCAGCGGCAATACGCCCGGCGACCGGCTTAGCGCCAACATTGGTTTTTTTACATGGTTGGCAAGACAACCTGGCGAGTTTTCATTCGCTGATCCCCATGCTGCCCCAAGACTACGGGTTACTGATGTTTGATTGGCCTGGGCATGGTTTGTCTGAGCATAAAGCCGGGGATTATCATTACCCGTTTTTCGATTATCTCGACAGTTTGCATCAAATCCTTCACCAGACACCTTGTTCGCAATCGGAGAATTCGCAATCGGAGAAAACAGGGCCCGTCATATTGGTGGGGCATTCATTGGGAGGCCTAGTGGCCAGCTGTTATGCAGCCAGCTTTCCAGCATCAATCGCGGGGGTTATCTCGATAGAAGCATTGGGGCCTATTGTTGAGCCTGAACATAAAATCACCGAACGCATGGCGAAAAGTCTTAATCAGCGCTTAAATTCAGTGCAAAAAACACCACGTCTCTTTGATTCTGCGATGAAGGCGCTACAATTGCGCGCATCCATTAATAAAGTCGCCGGTCAGTTATTGATGCCACTGGTTGCTCGCGGGATTGAGACATGCAGCCATGGTGTGCGTTGGCGTCATGATCCCAAACTTGGTGGTGAGCCCCTGTATCGCATGGCGCCCGGCCATGGAGAGTCGATTATTCGAGCGATTGAATGCCCTGTGCTGGCGATTCGCGCGACAGATGGGTATCCTGCGCTTCGCTCTGCCGATGCCGCGCAACGAGCCACGTGGTTTAAGCAATTGACACTCATTGAGATCCCCGGGACACACCATTGTCACCTTCAGCAACCGCAACAAACTGTGTCGTTAATAACGGATTTTGTGACCAAAATTCAAACGCGCACTTAAAATGCTCGTGTAAAAATAATGTTAACGCTATGGTGGGCAGGTTAAACACCTGTTTGAATTATGCCTCGCGTCGATCGAAGCAGGCAAAATAGCCTGCAAGTTAACACATAGGAGAAAGCCAGTGGAAAAGGTATGGCTTAATCGTTACCCGTCGGACGTGCCGGCGGAAATAGATCCAGATGCCCATCGCTCTTTGGTCGAGATGTTTGAACATTCTGTCCAGCAGTACGCGGATCAAACTGCCTTCATAAATATGGGGCAGGTCATGACATTTCGTAAACTGGAAGAGCGCAGCCGTGCGTTTGCTGCCTATCTACAAAACGAGCTGAAACTGAAAAAAGGCGATCGCGTTGCCATTATGATGCCGAACTTGCTGCAATATCCGATTGCCTTGTTTGGTATTTTACGAGCCGGTTGTGTGGCCGTGAACGTGAACCCGTTATACACCCCTCGTGAGCTTGAGCACCAATTAACGGATGCCGGAGCAAAAGCGATTGTGATTGTGAGTAACTTTGCTCACACGCTAGAGAAAGTGGTCGACAATACGCCGGTTAAACATGTGGTACTGACCAGTTTGGGCGAACAGTTGCCACGTGCCAAAGGGACTCTGGTTAACTTCGTGGTCAAATACGTCAAAAAAATGGTGCCTAAGTATCATTTGCCGCATGCCACCTCCATGCGCCAAGCGCTGCGCCGAGGCCGACGTATGCAATATGTGAAGCCTTTTTTGAAAGGCGAAGACATTGCGTTTTTACAATATACCGGTGGCACCACGGGGTTGGCGAAAGGCGCCGTACTCACTCACAGAAATATGCTGGCTAACGTTTATCAAGCTAAAGGGACGTATCAGCCGGTACTTAATGCAGGTGAGGAGTTAGTGGTCACCGCATTGCCGCTTTATCACGTCTTCGCGCTCACGGTGAATTGCCTATTGTTTATTGAAATGGGTGGGCAAAATCTACTGATCACCAATCCACGCGATATTCCAGGTTTTGTCAAAGAGCTACAAAAGTACCCGTTTACAGCCATCACAGGTGTGAACACGCTGTTTAATGCGCTGCTTCATAACGAAGACTTCCATGAGTTGGACTTTTCTAACTTGCGCTTGACCGTCGGTGGTGGCATGGCCGTGCAAAGGGCGGTCGCGGAAAATTGGAAAAAGCTGACGGGCAAGCATCTGCTTGAAGGATACGGGTTAACGGAATGTTCGCCACTGGTAGCGGCCTATCCTTATGATTTACGTGACTACAACGGCTCCATTGGATTGCCCGTGCCATCGACCGAGGTGCGCATCGTCGATGATCAGGGTGACGATGTGGCGGACAACCAGCCGGGTGAGTTGTTAGTGCGTGGCCCGCAAGTGATGCAAGGGTATTGGAATCGTCCAGAGGCGACACGAGAAAGTATCGACGAACAAGGTTGGTTAGCCACTGGTGATGTGGTGCAGTTCGATGATGATGGTTTCTTGCATATTGTCGATCGCAAAAAGGACATGATCCTTGTCTCTGGTTTTAATGTGTATCCCAATGAAGTGGAAGATGTCGTTGCGTTGCATGACAAGGTGCTAGAAGTTGCCGCCATTGGCCAGCCAGATGAGAATTCTGGGGAAGTGGTTAAAATTTGTGTGGTCAAAAAAGATCCGTCGCTTACGCGAGATGATCTTGTGGCGCACTGTCGCAAACACCTCACTGGATACAAGGTGCCACGGGTAGTGGAATTTAGAGATGAACTGCCTAAAACCAATGTGGGTAAAATTCTGCGTCGAGAGCTACGCGATGAACCACAAGCCACCGAGCAAAAAGCGTCAGCTTAATGCGAACCGAACCAGAAAAGGGTAAACTGTCGATAACGACTCACGAAATGCCGGCCTCGCCGGCATTTTCTTTATGGGCTTTTTTGTGAACTATCAACAAATCACCACCGATCAACAGCTGGTCGATATCTGCGCACATTTTCGAGACCAAGCCGTTGTGATGCTTGATACCGAGTTTGTCCGTACGCGTACCTTTTATGCACAACTGGGGCTGGTCCAGATTTATGATGGCGAGCAACTGGTGCTGGTTGACCCGCTAGCCATTGATGATCTTTCCCCGTTATGGGCGCTGTTGACTGACACCCAGGTCACCAAGGTGTTACATGCGAGTAGCGAAGACTTAGAGGTTTTTCAGCACTACGCGGGCGTATTGCCCTCTCCCATGATAGATACCCAAATCGTCGCCGCTTTTTTAGGTCATGGCGTCTCCGAGGGCTTTGCAAGCTTGGTAGAGCGTTATGTCGGCGTGAGCTTAGATAAAGGAGAGTCGCGCACTGATTGGTGTGCACGTCCCTTAACCGAAAAGCAACAACAGTATGCGGCCGCTGATGTCTATTACTTGCTGCCGCTTTATCAAGCGCTGACGCAAGCCCTATCCGATACGCAGTGGCATGACGCCATGGTAGAAGAGTGTGGTCTGTTGTGCCGTAAAAAGCAGTGGGTAAAGCCGGATGAAGCGGCTTATCTCGATATTAAGTATGCGTGGCAGCTTAAGCCTCAACAGTTAGCGGTATTGCAAACCCTTGCCAAGTGGCGAGCTAAGGAAGCGCGTCGCCGGAATATGGCTCTTAACTTTATCGTTAAAGAGCAAAACCTCTGGAAAATGGCGCGTTATGGTATTCGTACCGTTGAGCAAATGAACGAGCATGGGTTCGACAAATTTGAAGTACGCTATCACGCGCAAACCTTGATAAAGTTGGCAACCCAAGCGGATAAAACCCCGTTAGCCAAATGCCCGCCGGCCATCACACGTTTAGTTGATGAACCCGGGTATAAGTCGGTGATTAAAGCGATGAAGGAGCAGGTGCAAGCCCAGGCCGATAGATCAGGCTTAGCGCCTGAGTTTATTGGCTCCAAAAAGCAGCTTAATCAATTGATTACTTGGGTATGGAGAGAGGAGTGTCAAGAAGATAAACGCCCTGACTTAGCCTCGGGGTGGCGCTTTCGGTTAGTAGGAGAAACATTGCTGACGATGATCCCTAACGCCCCAGGGGCATCGTCATCATCTCGCGCATAAACAAAAGCGGTGGCCTTGAGCCACCGCTTTCTGTATTCGCCCGTTGTGATTGAGAGCTAGCTCTCTTTTCCCTCTTCGGGCAAGGTGACGTTCAGCTCCAAGACGGACAGATCATCATCGCCTTGTTCGAGGCTGACAGACACCTGGTCCGGTGCGATATCTACGTATTTTCGGATCACATCTAGAATATCTTGCTTGAGCTGGGGCAAATAAGTCGGCGCAGGGCTATCCGCACTGCGACGCTCGGCAACAATGATTTGTAAACGCTCTTTGGCAATATTGGCCGACTTTTTCTTTGATGGGCGGAAGAATTCAAGCAGTGCCACATTAGCCTCCGAATAAGCGTTTTAGGAAACCTTTGCGCTCTTCCTCAATAAAGCGGAAGGGGCGCTCTTCACCCAGCAGGCGCGCAATAGCATCTTCATAGGCTTGGCCGGCATCAGACTCTTGATCCAGTACCACTGGCTCACCTTTGTTAGAAGCGTGCAATACAGACTGACTTTCAGGGATGACCCCTAACAGTGGAATACGCAGGATATCTTCTACATCCTCAACACTGAGCATTTCACCGTTGGTCACACGCGCGGGGTTATAGCGAGTGAGTAATAAGTGATGTTTTACCGGATCCTCGCCGTTTTCTGCGCGGCGTGACTTAGAATCGAGAATACCAAGAATACGATCAGAGTCGCGCACGGATGACACTTCTGGATTTGTGGTCACAATCGCTTCGTCAGCAAAATACAGCGCCATTAATGCGCCGGCTTCAATGCCTGCGGGTGAATCACAAATAATGTATTCAAAGCCAAGTTCATCCATGTCTTTTAAAACGCGCTCGACACCTTCTTTCGTTAACGCATCTTTGTCGCGCGTCTGAGAGGCTGGCAGAATAAACAAATTTTCTACGCGTTTGTCTTTAATGAGTGCTTGATGCAGATTGGCTTCGCCGTTAATGACGTTAACAAAATCGTAGACCACGCGGCGCTCACAGCCCATCACCAAATCGAGGTTACGTAGGCCAATATCAAAATCAACCACGGCCGTTTTTTTGCCTGTCATGGCCAACCCGGTCGCCAATGCCGCACTCGATGTTGTTTTACCAACACCGCCTTTACCGGAGGTAATTACAATGATTCGTGCCATTCCTCTTCCTTATTCTCTTATAGCGTGAGGGGGTCAATGTGTAAGCTTTCTTGATTAAGCGAGACCATAGAAGGCCGCTCTATATGTTCTGATGGAATTTTATCACTGAGCCAATAGCTTCCTGCTACCGACAATAATTCTGACTGAAGGTTCTGACAATAAATACGCGCTTGTTTTTGTCCACTTGCACCGGCAATGGCTCGGCCACGCAAAACGCCATAGATATGAATACTGCCATCGGCAATCACTTCCGCGCCGGCACTCACATGATTGAGGATCACCAAGTCGGCGTTTTTTGCATAGATTTGCTGACCTGAACGCACAGGGGCGGTGACCACTTTTGCAGGCGGCTGAATCGGATCGGCAACTCGGGATTGCTTGCTCGACTTGAGCACGGCTAATTGTGCATCCAGCGCAAGCTCACGTGTATCATTGTGGGTGACGCCGGTCAGCCCAACGAGAATCATGCCTGTGGCTTGTAAGCACTGCTTTAAGACACCGATATCAGGGCATTGTGATAGACGGCTAATGTCAGCGACAACAGGAGCGCCTTGAAAAAAGGCCGGTGCTTGAGTGACTTTCTCTGTCAAAACATTGGCAGCGGCAGCAAAATTATCGTCAACGAGGTGGAGGACGGAAAGGGTAAAGGTAGAGCCTTTCAACTCCGGTTGTTTGAGCATGTTATTCGATCCCGGTTTTGTCATTTAAACACGAGTCAGACGCGCATTATCAGACGTTGGATAGCATGGTATATTCACAGCGCCAATGCGGCAAGCAGGGTTTGCCGTTGATGCGGCATTTCTCCCTTTAATGGTGTTTTTTTAACATTTGAATGAGAAATGGCAGCAGAAACGTGTTTTGACACACTTTGCTGCAAAGCTTAACAAACCTTTACCCCAAGATGACAATCTATCGCCTGTAATATGGCACGCTCATGAGGACTTTTGAGATGTATTGCGCAATTTATCGTAGTAAAAAGAAAGAAGGCACCTATCTTTATCTTGCAGAGAAAGATAAATTTGATGATGTGCCCGAGGCACTCATGAATAGCTTTGGGCAGCCCGAATTTGCCATGATGATCAACTTAGACAAGCGCGATAAACTGGCAGCAGTTGACATCAATAAGGTTAAACAAAGCCTGCAAAGTGATGGCTTTTTTGTGCAATTGCCTCCGCCACCTGACGCGGCATTGCAGGCCATTCGTAATAAAAACGAAAAACTGTAAAAAGGATGACTATGCGCAAAGGTATGATTTCAGCCTCTATCGCGGCGGCACTCTTGGTGAGCCCTGTGATGGCCAAGCCCGGATTCGAGCAGTATGTGACCACCTTAAAAGCCGAAGCACGTGAGGCGGGCATCAGTGATGCGTTACTTGAGCGTGCCTTTAAGGACGTTAAATACCATGAGCGTGCAGTCAGCTCCGATCGAAATCAACCTGAGCGACGTCTCACGCTGGATGAGTATATTCCGCGTGCTGTGCCTGATTGGAAAGTCGCTCAAGCGAAACAACTGTATCGTGAACATTATGACACTTTGAAAGCCATTGGTGAGCAGTACCAGGTTCAGCCGCGTTTTATTGTGGCTTTATGGGGTGTAGAAAGTAATTTTGGCAAACTTCAGGGTAGTTATAATGTCATTGAAGCCTTATCAACATTAGCCTTTGATGGCCGTCGTGAGGCTTTTTTTCGCAAAGAGACCATGGCCGCACTGACGATATTAGAGCAAGGGCACATTGCGCCTGAAGCGATGAAAGGCTCTTGGGCTGGGGCGATGGGTCAATGCCAGTTCATGCCGAGTTCTTTTATTAACTATGCGGTCGATGGAAACCAAGATGGCAAAAAAGATATTTGGCAAACGGAAGCTGATGTCTTTGCGTCTGCTGCAAATTATTTAAAAAAAGCGGGATGGGATGATACCTACACGTGGGGACGGCAGGTCCAGATCCCTGAAGGCATCGATCGTACTTTGCTTGGCACCAACAGTGAGAAAGCACACTCATTGAGTGAGTGGCAGACGCGTGGGGTACGGCGAATGAATGGTCAGGCGTTACCGGCCGTCGATATCAACGCTTGGTTGATTCAGCCTGATGATGGTAAAGGCAGGGCTTATCTTGTTTATAATAACTACCAGAGCTTATTGAAATGGAATCGCTCGCACTACTTCGCGTTAGCGGTGAGCCATTTGGCGGACAGAATTAAATTTGGTTAAGGGATAAAAAAAAGAGGCTGAGCGCCTCTTTTTTTATGCGGGAATATGGACTTAGGCTTCCTGACCTGGGATGAGGAAGTCTTCCTGCTTGGCCGCGCCGCTTTCAATCGCTTCGCGAATCACTTTAGGCATACGGCCTTGGCCCGTCCAGGTTTTTTGTGAGCCATCTTCGCCCGTATATTGATATTTTGCTGGACGTGTGGCGCGTTTACCCGATGCTTTACTCTTCGAAGTACCACCTAACAATGCTACGATTTCTTCTGGGCCAATACCGTCGGCTTCTAACATAGCACGGTATTTTTCTAACTTCTCTAAACGTTCTTTTTCTTTTGCCTCGGCTTGACGGTCAAGCTCTTTACGCTCTTCAACAACCGTTTGAAGTTTTTCTAATGCTTCATTAAGTTGTTCGGTTGACATTTCTTTGGCAAGTGCGCGCAAGCTACGCAAATTGAGTAAGGCTTTCATTGCATCAGACATTATTGGTTCCTATTTGATTTATATGTTAATTGAAAGAATGATAGCAGTATAATTGAAATATACAATATGGCTTATATTAATACGTCATATTGCGCATTAATTGCAAGTTAACTGCAAATTTGACTTTAATTCTATTGTCTTTTTGAAGCGAATGTCTAAAAAAATAGAAGATGAGACGTATTTTATTGGCATCGCGTAAGCTGGGGTTTAATCGATGCTTTTTCAACCATAAAGAGTTGCGATGGTAAGCACGTTGTGTAGAATGCACCACGCTTAACGTAGAGGTGCGTTGTTTATCAGTCGTGCGCAAGAGGGTGATTCCGATGAGAGTGCATAAAAGGAAGCAACGCCGAAGCCAATCAGGTCATCACACCGATTGAGCTGGGGCTGTTACCGAATAGGGGCAGCACTGCCATAGTACTTGGAAATACACTATGGAGCGCTACTGTATGTAGGAGGCAAGCTGTTTGCCGTGTGATACCACGCCTTACCGTCTTCATTTCTGCAGTAGATCTCCAACCACCTGGTTGACACTGAGATCATGAACTTAACAGATTTTTCTTCATCCGCTTTATCTCTGCTTCCCCCTTTATTGGCTCTGGGCCTCGCGATTGCTACACGACGGGTTTTATTGTCCTTGGGTATGGGAATCGTACTGGGTACGGTATTACTGACCGATTTTTCTATCCTCTCTTCCGGACAGTACCTGCTTGAGGTGATTACTGGGCTATTTATCGCTGATGGAGGCTTAAATAGTTGGAACTTAAGTATTCTCGCGTTTCTTATTTTACTCGGGATGATCACCGCGCTTCTGTCTCTTTCTGGAGGTACCCGCGCGTTTGCCAATTGGGCGCAAAGCCGGATCAAGAGTAAACGTGGGGCGAAACTGCTCGCGGCGTTTCTCGGCGTATTTATCTTTGTTGATGATTATTTCAACAGCTTAGCGGTGGGGGCCGTCTCTCGTCCCGTCACAGACAGGTTTCACGTCTCTCGAGCGAAACTGGCTTACATTCTTGATTCCACAGCCGCCCCTATGTGTGTGATCACGCCGGCATCAAGCTGGGGGGCTTATATCATTACCGTGATTGGCTCTATTTTGGTGGCACATGGCGTCACGGATTACACGGCGCTAGGGGCATTTGTCACCATGATCCCAATGAACTTTTATGCCATTTTTGCCTTGCTGTTAGTGTTTGCGGTGGTTTGGTTTCAACTGGATATTGGCCCGATGCGTCAGTTTGAATATCAGGCGAAAAAAGGCAGCCGACTGGGCGATGAAAGTGAAAACTGCGCTGATATTTGCGACGACCTAGGGATTGAGGAAAGTGATAAAGGCAGCGTGGCTGATTTGGTTGCCCCCATTATTGTACTCGTCGTGGCGACGGTGGGTGCAATGTTATATACCGGCGGGTTGGCATTGGCAGCCGAAGATCAATCCTTTTCTCTGCTCGGGGCGTTTGAAAATACCGATGTCGGGATGTCATTGCTATGGGGTGGACTCGCGGGTTTAGCCGTATCCTTGGTGATGACAGCGAAACAAGGTATAGCGATATCAAATATTGCGAAAACCCTTTGGGTGGGCGCAAAGTCTATGTTTGGCGCTATCCTCATTCTGTTATTTGCTTGGTCGATTGGTCATATTATTGGCGACCTACAAACAGGTCAATATTTGTCGTCCTTAGTGGAGGGGAACTTACCAGCGCAACTCTTGCCTGTAGTGCTCTTCTTGTTGGCGGCAGTGATGGCCTTTGCCACAGGGACGTCGTGGGGAACGTTCGGTATTATGCTTCCTATCGCGGGCGATCTTGCCGCGGCGACAGACATTGCACTGATGCTACCTATGCTCTCAGCAGTATTGGCAGGGGCGGTATTTGGCGATCATTGCTCACCGATTTCTGATACCACTATCTTGTCTTCAACAGGGGCACGATGTGGACATATTGACCACGTCGCGACTCAGCTCCCTTATGCCATTGGTGGGGCGATTGTCTCAACCGTCGGCTTCGTGGTGTTAGGCTTTACCGCGTCACTTCTCTGGTCATTGGTGGCGACCGTGTTTGCGTTCGTTGCACTATGTGCTGGGTTAATGTGGCTTAAAAAGCGCCCGTGTAAATTGGTCGGTTAATTATCTAGCCTCGCCTTGGCGGGGCTTTTCTTTTTCTGCTAGTGCGGTAGCATGCCTGTTTATTTAATCCAGCTCGCCCAAAATGGGCATTACGTGTAGAGACAGTTATGGCTCAGTTATACTTTTATTATTCGGCAATGAACGCGGGTAAGTCGACCACCTTGTTACAATCGGCCTTTAACTACCAAGAGCGCGGTATGCAGCCTCTACTTTTTACCGCCGCGATTGATAACCGCTATGGGGTTGGAAAAATCAGTTCGCGAATTGGCTTAGAAGCTGATGCTCACCTGTATGACAATCAAACGTCGCTGTTCGAGCACGTCGCGACCATCTTGGCGCAAGAGAAAGTTGACTGTTTATTGATTGATGAGAGCCAATTTTTAACTAAACAGCAAGTGCTCGAGTTGACTGATGTGGTGGATAAGCTGCGGATCCCCGTATTGTGCTACGGATTAAGAACAGATTTTCGTGGTGAGCTGTTTGAAGGGTCACAATACTTGCTGGCGTGGGCCGATAAGCTCGTTGAACTGAAAACCGTGTGTCATTGTGGGCGTAAAGCGAGTCGAGTCATTCGCCAAGATAGCGAAGGCAATGCCATTGCCGATGGTGATCAGGTGGTGATTGGAGGCAATGAACGGTATGTCTCTGTGTGTCGCCGGCATTATAAACAGATGCTCGGCTTACTCTAGACAGGATTGAGTGCGGTAAAGAACAACAAAGGCGAGCCGTAAGCTCGCCTTTTCTATTTGGCCGACCGGATTCAGCGCTATTTCGCCGCTTCTTGATCGACTGGCACAATTTCACTGGCATGGTAGCCTTTGGGTCCTTCCTGAACCTCATAGTTGACGGTTTGTCCCGCCTTTAATGTCTTATATCCGTCCATCTGGATGGTAGAGTAGTGGGCAAACACATCGCCTTCCCCTTCTACCGGACAAATAAAGCCAAATCCTTTTGCATTGTTAAACCATTTTACTGTACCAGTTTCCATGCGACACATCCTTCTTGCATCAAACTTTGCATACCTGTGATAAACGCGTTCATTTCACCTCGTCAATTTGACCAGCGCGGTACTGTCGCACCCTCGCCCGTGCCAATAAACAGAAGTGATATGGTGAGTTTATCGACCACATGTTTCACTTTAGTAGATACTTTTAGGCAGTCAAGTGTGGGGTATAACTTATAACAGTAATGTAATATCAAATCGAAAAAGTGTGAGGAAGTGGCAATTATTCATTCAGAAACAGACATCTTAGTTGCATAGTTTTTTAGGGTTTTCTCCGGATGTTTTCGCTATTAAAAAAGTGTGATTGCAGTGATAGATACGCGATAACAGGCCGTAACTATTACTTTTTATTCTAATAACTGGCTTTTTTCCCCCTTAAGTGTATGGATTAGTGTGAGCGCTATTGGCATGATTCACGCAGTCTGCCTGCTTAAAAATGAAAATGAAGTGAATATTCTCGAGTCGAGAGAGGCGTATGTCTATGCTCACCTATCACGCTTGATGCGATCCGCTAACCGGCTTGTCGTTAGTCGGCATGCCTTAATTTTTATGCATTCTAGTGCAGGCACGAATGGTAGGTTTTTGTCGTATTCAGTGAACGAAATTCTGCGCGAGAGACTAGTGTGTAATACGGTGATTAACAATTGCTCAGGCAAACGATGTTCGCAATGAAAAGGTTGCTGGAATACAATCTGTGGCTTAACTTTAAGTATAGGTGGACGGGAAACGTGGATGGCAGTAGTGCCCCGCCACATCTCTTACCGAGACACCCTAACAATGCATTGAATGAGTTATGAGTAATTGGAACCAGTGGGGTTTGCCTGACGCGGAGGCCGAAGCGTCAGAAAAAACAAAGTTGCAACCACCATCAATGTACAAGGTGGTGCTAAATAATGATGACTATACTCCGATGGAGTTTGTGATCGATGTGCTCCAGACGTTTTTTGCCATGGATGTGGACAAAGCGACGCAAGTCATGCTGACGGTGCACTATGAAGGAAAAGCGGTCTGTGGCGTATTTACCGCCGAGGTTGCTGAAACGAAAGTGGCACAGGTAATGATGTATGCCAAAGAGCATGGCCATCCGCTACTGTGCACGATGGAGAAAGCTTAGCCGGCTCCATCACGCTTTAGCGCGGTTTTTGAGGGAGGTGCCTTTATGCTTAACAAAGAACTTGAAGCCAGTTTGAATGGCGCGTTTGCACGAGCGCGTGAAAAACGCCACGAATTCATGACGGTGGAGCACCTGCTTCTCGCGTTGATCGATAATGCGGCCGCGCACGATGCGCTGGTCGCGTGCCGTGCAGATTTGGAGGCGCTGCGCAAAGAACTTGATGCGTTTATTGAGCAAACCACACCGCTAATCCCTGCGGACGATGAGTCGCGGGAAACGCAGCCAACGCTAAGCTTCCAGCGCGTACTCCAACGAGCTGTTTTTCATGTGCAGTCATCCGGTCGTAGCGAAGTAAGCGGGGCGAACGTATTGGTGGCGATCTTTAGCGAACAAGAATCCCACGCCGCTTATCTGCTTAAAAAGAACGACGTGAGTCGCCTTGACGTAGTCAACTATATCTCTCATGGCACCACGAAAGATGAAGGCGACGATCTACCCAGTAGTGACATGGGGGCTGATGAGGCCGGTGCGGAGCCGGGTGAAGATCGTTTGGAGAACTTCGCAACCAACCTCAATCAGCTCGCACGTGTTGGCGGTATTGATCCACTCATCGGTCGTGATAAAGAGCTCGAACGCACCATCCAGGTATTGTGTCGCCGTCGCAAGAATAACCCCCTGTTGGTTGGCGAAGCCGGGGTCGGTAAAACAGCGATTGCGGAAGGGCTCGCGTGGCGCATTGTTGAAGGGCAAGTGCCAGATGTGATCAAAGATTGCGTGATTTATTCGCTCGATATTGGCTCTTTGCTCGCGGGCACCAAATACCGTGGCGACTTTGAAAAGCGCTTTAAATCGATCTTAAAGCAACTCGAAAAAGAGGATCACGCGGTACTCTTTATCGATGAGATCCACACCATCATTGGCGCTGGTGCGGCGAGTGGTGGCCAAGTCGATGCCGCAAACTTGATTAAGCCGCTATTGAGTAGCGGAAAGTTACGCTGTATTGGCTCGACGACCTACCAAGAGTATGGTTCTATCTTCGAAAAAGAGCGGGCACTGGCGCGCCGTTTTCAGAAAATCGATGTGGTTGAGCCCTCTATTGATGACACCACCAAGATTTTGATGGGTCTGAAGCCGAAATATGAGGCTCACCACGAAGTGCGTTACACCAACAAGGCGATTCGTGCCGCGGTCGAGCTGTCGGCAAAATACATTAATGAGCGTCATTTGCCAGATAAAGCGATCGATGTGATCGATGAGGCGGGGGCGCGGTGCCGGATGGCGCCAGCCAGCAAACGCAAGAAGACGGTCAATGTCCCTGACGTTGAGAGTATGATTGCGAAAATGGCGCGTATTCCCGAGAAGTCGATTTCGTCGTCCGATAAAGACGTGCTGCAATCACTGGATGATAAGCTCAAAATGCTGGTGTTTGGTCAAGATACTGCCATCACGGCGCTGTCTGAAGCGATCAAGCTGAGCCGCGCAGGCTTGGGCGATGAGAACAAACCGGTCGGCTCGTTCTTGTTTGCCGGACCTACCGGGGTTGGTAAAACCGAGGTCACGGTACAATTGGCTCGCGCCATGGGTATTGAGCTGCAGCGCTTTGATATGTCGGAGTACATGGAGCGTCACACAGTGAGCCGCTTGATTGGCGCGCCCCCAGGCTATGTGGGGTACGATCAGGGTGGGTTGCTGACTGATGCGGTGATCAAGCACCCATACAGTGTGGTGCTGCTTGATGAAATCGAGAAAGCGCATCCAGACGTGTTTAACTTGCTCTTGCAAGTAATGGACAATGGCACTCTGACTGACAATAACGGGCGCAAAGCCGATTTCCGCAATGTCATCTTGGTGATGACCACTAACGCCGGCGTCGCCGAGACGGTGCGTAAGTCTATTGGCTTGATTCAGCAAGATCACAGTCATGATGCGATGTCGGAAATTAAGAAGGTGTTCTCGCCAGAGTTCCGTAACCGCTTGGACAACATCATTTGGTTTAACCACTTGAATGAACAGGTTATCTTGCAAGTGGTAGATAAGTTCATTGTTGAGCTACAAGCTCAACTGGACGCCAAAGGGGTGTCGCTTGAGGTGACGTCAGAGGCTAAGCGCTGGCTAGCGGAAGAAGGCTATGACAAGGCAATGGGCGCACGGCCGATGGGACGTGTTATCCAAGATAACTTGAAAAAGCCACTGGCTAACGAGCTGCTGTTTGGCTGTCTGGTTAACGGGGGGACAGTTCGTGTGGTATTGAAAGATAACCGATTGGACTTCCAATTCAGTGATCAAATGGAGCCGGCTTAATCGGTTCGAGAAAAAGCAAAACCCGGCATCGCTGCCGGGTTTTTTGTTTGCCCAGCGAAGCTGGCAAACCCGTCAGGTTGAAAG